>JANPMU010000300.1:0-19700 GCA_031427095.1 Sphingomonas sp. | reverse complement strand
GACGATGGTGCGGGGGCTTTCGCGGCCGCCGTCGCACGAATCGAGGCGGGCGAGGCCGAGCGCAGTATCGTCGCGGCCTGGGGGCGTGCCTCCGAACATGACGTCGAGGAATTCTCGCGCGCGCTGTTCGACCGAATATTTCTCGCCCCGCTCGGGTTGGAGGAGCTGCATATCTCCGCGCTCAATGCGCAGAAATGGCGCCTTAACGGTGGCGACGCCAGCCAGGTCGATGCCGCACAGGCGCGGCGCAGTACCGCAGCTCAATCCAATCCGCGCGCGCTGCATCAGGGCGGACGGCGTTCGACACCGGCCTATCCTCTGGCGTCTGACCATCTTCCGCTTCTGGCGGACGCGGTCGCCGCAGTCATCATTTCAAAGCATCCGTCGGGTGTGAAGGTGGCGGGAATGGGGCTCTCATCGGAGCCCTACTGGCCCGGAGATCGCGGAGTCGCGAAGGCCCCCGCGCTGCGCCGTGCGGCGGAACGGGCACTGGCCGAAGCGCAGATCGACATCGGCGCGATCGACCTGTTCGAGATGGACGGGATGACCCTTTACGACGAGGCGATCGCGCTTGAGGCGATCGGTCTGGCGGCCCCGGGCGATGGAATGCGCGTGCTGGCCGAGGATGCGCGGTGCAACCCGTCGGGCGGCAGCATGTCCGGTTATTGCGTGCCGGCCATGGGCCTCGCCCGTATCGTCGAGGCCACACTCCAGCTTCGCGGGACGGCGGGACCGATCCAGCAGGGTAGCCCGCGTACCGCAATGGCGTCCGGCCTCAGCGTGACCGCCGCGCAAACGCAAACCGTAATAGTTCTGGAGGCCGCATGAGCGCTGCAATCATTGGAGTCGGTCAGACCGGCTATCGGCGTTCGTTTCCGGACAAAAGTTCGCGGGAACTGATCTGGGAGGCTGCGCGCCTCGCGCTTGAAGATGCCAATATGGATATCGATGGCATCGACATGGTGATTTCGGGGGTCGCGCCGGACGCTTTGGCGGGTGAAGCCTCGGTCGAGCGCACTGCCATGCTGGGGTTCGGCAAGCCGTTCCTGCGCATCAACACAGGTGGCGTGACCGGCTCGTCTGCGGTGTTTGCCGGCAACACCTTCGTTGCCGCGCGCCGCGCGCGCGCCGTTCTCGTGGTCGGGCTTGAACGCATGGGTCAGGCGACCTCGTCGCAGCAGGTTTTCAACACCATCTTCGACCCGGTTTACGAGAAGGACTTTCCGCTCACGACCATCACGATGGCGGCACTCCGCGCATCGATGCTGATGCGCCTTTACGGCTATACCGCGATGCATTGGGCGCAAATCGCGTCTCGCAGCTTCCGCAACGCGATGAAGAACCCGCTGGCCCATATCCGCAAGGACATCTCGCCGGAAGACGTGCTCAATTCGCCGATGCTGGCCTGGCCGATCCATCGTTACGAGGCCTGTCCGATGTCGGAAGGCGCCTGCGCCGTAGTGATCGCTGCAAAGTCGATGGTCGGCGATCGTAACCCCGCCTGGATCCAGGGCGCCGCTTCGATCACCGACAGCTATGCCATGGGCGATCGCATCCACCGTCCGGGAGCGACCTTGGTCGATTTGCTGTCCCTCAAGCTTGCGGCGCAGCGGGCCTATGGGCAGGCCGGCGTCGACCGCCCTCGCGAACAGTTGCGCGCGGTGGAGCTATACTCTGCATTCTCGAGTGCCGAAGCGATGGCTTATCCGGCACTTGGCTTCTGCGCGGCGGAGGATGGCCCCCGCTTCGTCGAGGACCAGTTCACCGATCTGTCACTGCCGGTGTTCAATCCGTCTGGTGGGCCGCAAGGAGCCAATCCGGTGAGTGCGACGGCCATGGTCCGGATCGCGGAGGCGGCGCTTCAGGTTCGCGGCATGGCGGGCGAGCGGCAGGTTGCCGACGTCGATCGCGCGGTTGCCACCGGCCAGGGTGGCGCCACCCAATTCTCTACCGTCTGCGTACTCGGAAAGCAGCCGGCAGCCTAAAGGATAAAGATCATGGATCTTGTTACGATCGAAGGTAAGTGGAACTTCAACTACACCTATTTCGCGGGTGAGAGCGCCAGCCGCTTTTTCCACGAACTTCGCGAAAATCAGCGTATCATGGGCACCCGCTGCACCAAGTGCGAGAAGCTGCTGGTGCCGGCGCGTGCGTATTGCGACGTGTGCATGGCGAAAACGGACGAGTGGGTCGAGGTCGGTCCGGAAGGAACGCTTGAGACCTTCACCATCATCACCACGGCATTTCCCGGCCTGCCGCCGCCGCCGATCGTGATGGCTTATGTGACGCTCGACGGCGCGGACACGGCGCTGATCAACCTGGTCCACGGCGTAAATCTGTCGGACATCGAAGCTGCGGCGCAGAAACTCAATACGTTGCCGCGCGTGAAGGTCGAATTCGTGGACGAACCGAAAGGCCGCATCACCGACTTTTTCTTCAAAGTCATCGGCGAGGGTTGAGAATGTCCGGCACGTCGACCTTGTCGGGCAAGAGCGCGATCGTTGGCATCGGTGAGTTCGGCTATTATCGTGGCACCGATCAATCCATTCTTCAGATGATCCTGAAAGCGAGCATGGAGGCGATCCACGACGCCGGCCTCAAACCGTCTGACGTCGACGGGATCATTCCGCCGCCAGGCTTTGTCGCCTGGGACGAGATCGGCGCCCATCTTGGCATTCGGGAAATACGTTACACCGCGTGTCCGCAGATGGGCGGCGCCAGCCCCGTCGCCGGTCTGATCAACGCGACGATGGCAATCGCCAGCGGCATGGCGACCGCCGTGCTCGTACCGATCGGCTGGAACGGCTATTCGGCGCTGCGGCCCCGGCCCGACGCGCGCCCGAACAAGCGTCGGTTCTCGGCAGCGTTTTTCGATACGGTGCGCAATTACTACGCGCCTTATGGCCTGCGCTCGGCGCCCTGGTGGTACTCGCTCTACCTCAAGCGCTACGTCGATTTATATGATGTGCCGCCCGAAGCCGCAGGCGCGATCGCCGTCGCCTGCCGCAAGCACGCGCAGCTCAACGACAAGGCGCTGATGCGCGGTCGTCCGCTGACGATGGAAGATTATCTGGCGAGCCCGTTCATCACCGAGCCGTTGCGCAAGAGCGACTGCTGCGTGGAGACCGACTGCGCGGCGGCGATCCTGGTTACGTCCGCCGAGCGGGCACGCGATCTGAAACATACGCCGGTCGTCTTCCTGGGCGGTGCTGAAGGGCATCCCGACCGCCCCGATGAACTGATCAACCGTCCAGACATGCTGAAACTCGGTCTCGATTACGCCGCGCCGCGGGCCTTCAAAATGGCAGGGGTGAAGCCGCAGGACATGGACTTTCTCCAGATCTACGACTGCTTCACTTATGTCGCATTGCTCGAACTCGAAGCGCTCGGGTTCGCCGAGCGCGGTGGAGCAGCCGACTTCGTCAAGGACGGCAACATCGAACTGGGCGGACGCTATCCGCTCAACACGCATGGTGGGTTGATGTCCCAGGGCCATTGCTGGGGGATGAACCACATCGTCGAATCGGTGCGCCAGCTACGCCACGATGCCGGCGCCGCGCAGGTTGCCGATTGCGAGATCGGCCTGGTGACCGGCTACGGCGATCTTGGCGACGGCACGGTCGCGATTTTGGGAAGGGGAGCTTGATGCGCAGCACTAAGCCAAAGGTCCAGCCCGACGATCTCGATCTGGCCTTTTATCAGGCGATCGCGGAGGCGAACCAACTGTCCCTGCAGCATTGTGAGGATTGCGGCCAGTGGACGCATCCCGCGCGCTATTATTGCCCGAATTGTTCGTCCGAGAATTTCGCGTTCAAGCCGATCAGCGGGCAGGCGCAGGTTCATTCATTCACCGTATCGCATTTCTCGGTGGAAAGTGGCTGGAAGGACCGCCTGCCCTACGTCACGATTGTGGCCGAGACCGTCGAGGGGCCGCGGCTCGTCGCACGCACGGACTTGACGCCGGACCAGGTAGCCATAGGCTACGCCATTCGATTGACGGCCGAGGTCATTGATTCCGAATTTTCCTACGTGTGGGCGGAGGCGGCGGAATGAGCGACGCACCAATCCTGTTCATCCGCGCCGACGGCATTGCCGAAGTGGTGCTGAACCGCCCGGAAAAGCGCAATGCGCTGAACCCGGAGATGATCGTCCGTCTGGCGCGTGCCTGGGAAGAAATCGCCAACGATCCAACCATCCGTGTCGTGTTGCTGCGCGCGGTCGGCGACAAGACATTCTGTGCGGGTGCGGACCTTGGCCGACTGACGCCGTTGCTGACCCGCGCGCGCGGGGCCGAGGATGAATGGGACGAGGCAATGCTTGCCGATCCCAGGATCCTTAACCGCGCGATGCTGCGTGGCACGGAATTCTTCATTCCAGTGGTTGCCGCCATGCGCGGTGGGATCGTGGCCGGCGGCATGGAATTGGCGCTCGCCTGCGACCTGCGCGTGGTTGCCGAGGACAGCATTCTGGGGCTGCTGGAAGTGCAGCGCGGCCTTATCCCCGCGGCGGGCGGCGTTGCTCGGATTTCACGCCAGGTGCCCACCGCCATGGCGGCGGAGATCCTGCTGATCGGCGATACCATTTCCGCAGCGGACGCCTTGCGCATGGGGCTTGTCAACCGCGTCGTTGCGGCGGACCAGGTCGATGCCACGGCGCGCGCGCTGGCCGAGCGCATGGCGCGCAATTCACCGCTCGCAATGCGCAAGGCGAAACAGGCGATGATCGAATCCTCCGGGCGCAGCCTCGCCGACGCATTCGCCATCGAGGACAGCTGCATCAAGGTGCTGCTGCGATCGAACGACGCACGCGAGGGCTCAAAGGCATTCATGGAGAAGCGCACGCCAAGCTTTACCGGAACCTGAGCCCACGATGACCGCCGCGATGAACAAGCGAGCGAATGGCTGGTGCAGGCACCGACAAGACGAATCATATGCTGGTAGCTGGAAGAGAGGCAGCCGCCTCCATCGACCGCGTCGGCACCTTTATTTGGGACAACAGGAATGCCCTTAACAAGCACCGGTTTGTGGGAGCCGAGCCCCGAGATGGCGGAGCATTCGAATGTCCAGGCGCTGACGCGCCGTTTGGGGCTGGCCGATTATGATGAGCTCTATCGCTTCTCGATCGAGCACCCGGACGCTTACTGGCGAGCGGTGCTCGACCAGTGCAACATTGTCTGGTCGACGCACTATGATGCCTTCGCCGATTATTCCCGTGGTGCGGAATTCGCCAGCTGGTTCGTCGGTGGAAAGCTGAACTGGACCGATACGATCTTCGCTTGGGCGCAGGACCCGGCAACGCGCAATCGGACTGCTCTGATCGTCGAAAACGAACAAGGCGACATCGAGCGTCTGAGCTTCGCAGAACTGCGCGAAAGCGTGCGCAAATTTGCCGGAGGCCTGCTCGCTCTCGGTCTGCGCCGTGGCGACCGGGTGGGATTGCTGATGGAGCCTTCCGTTGGTGCGGTCGTCTCGATGCTGGCGCTATCCTATGTCGGCATGGTCGTTCTGCCGTTGTTCAGCGGCTTCGGCGTCGATCCGATTGTGTCGCGCCTGTCGCTCTGTCGTGCCCGTGCGCTGATCTCGACCACCGGCTTCTATCGACGCGGCAAGTGGATCGACCGCGAGGCGGTGGCCGTGCAGGCAGCCGCTTCGGCGGGGCTGGAATTCCTGATCCTGCGGAACCCGGATGGCGGCAAGTCCGCGTTCGCACCGGCGATCAACTGGCACGATCTGGCCGCTTCCGAAATGGCCGGTCCAGCGGCTGAGCCGATGGCTTCCGATGAAGCCTTCATGATATTCTTCACCTCGGGCACCACCGGAAAGCCCAAGGGCATCGTTCATACCCATGGCGGTTTCCCGCTGAAGATCGCGCACGATTCGCTGGTGCATTATGACATGAAGCCCGGCGACATATTCTTCTGGCCGGCGGATATGGGCTGGATCGCCGGAGCGCTGATCCTGGCCGGCAGTCTTTTGCACGGTGCGACCATGCTGTGCTACGATGGCGCGTTCGACGTGCCCGATATTTCCCGAATGTCGCGTATGATCGAGCGGCACGGCGTCACGCATTTTGGGACCGCACCGACGATGATCCGCGCCTTCGCCGCCGATCCTGAAGCGGCGCTGGCCGGGGATGTTTCTTCCATTCGGCTGATGATCACCGGGGGAGAGTCGATCAGCGCTGCACATTTTATCTGGCATCAACGCCATTTTGGACGCGGCGAGGCACCACTGATCAACTATTCGGGTGGAACCGAAGCTTCGGGTGCGCTGATCTCCAGCGTCATCGTCAAGCCGATCACTCCTGGCGGTTTCAACACGCCCGCACCAGGGATCGCCGTCGATGTCGTCAGTTCCGATGGTCGACCGATCATCGATACGGTCGGCGAACTCGTGGTACTCGCTCCGTTCGTCGGCATGACCCGCTCGTTCTGGGAAGATGACGAGCGCTACCTGGAGACATATTGGAGAACGATCCCGGGCATGTGGGTGCATGGCGACCTCGCGGAGCGCGACGCTGCGGGCAATTTCTATATCCGCGGACGCTCCGACGATACGATCAAGCTGGCGGGCAAACGTATCGGGCCGGCGGAGATCGAAGACGTCCTGATCGAAGTTCCCGGAACGATCGAACTCGCCGCGATCGGCGTGGACGACAGCAGCAAGGGCCAGATCCTCGTCGTCTTCGCCGTGTGCCAGCAGGGGTCGGCGCCCGATGCGATAGCGATCGCACTGCAGACCCATGCCGATGCCAGGCTCGGCCGCGCGTTTCGTCCGGCGCGGGTGCATGTCGTCAACGAACTGCCAAAGACCCGATCGGGCAAGGTGATGCGGCGGCTGATTCGCAGCGTCTATTGCGGACTGCCGGCCGGCGATCTTTCCTCTCTGGAAAATCCCTCATCGCTCGACGAGATCGCCAGGGTGACACCGTGACGGATGCGGCGGCAGCTCGACGCTCCGGCCCGCTGCAAGGCCTCAAGGTGATCGAATTCGCCGGTGTCGGGCCGAACCCGTTCTGCGCGATGCTGCTCGCCGATATGGGGGCGGAGATCGTCACGCTCGATCGTGTCACGCCGCATGGTCTGGGAATCAAGAAGGAGCATCGCTTCAACCCCACGACCCGCAGTCGGCGCTCGATTGCCGTCAATCTCAAATCAAAAGCGGGGCGCGATGTCGCACTGCGCCTCCTGACAAAGGCCGATGCGAGCATCGAGAGCAATCGGCCGGGCGTGATGGAGCGGCTTGGTCTGGGGCCGGAAGATTGCTGGAAGGTCAATCCTCGGCTTGTCTATGGCCGTTCGACCGGCTGGGGGCAGCACGGGCCGCTCAGCGACACCGTCGGGCACGATCTCAATTTCCTGGCCCTGAGCGGCCTCCTGTCGATGATCGGGCCGTTGGACGGACCGCCATCGATTCCGCTGAACCTGATGGCCGACTACGCCGGCGGCGGCTTGTATCTGGCGCTCGGTGTGCTTGCCGCGACGATCGAGGCGCGCGGTTCGGGGCAGGGACAGGTGGTCGATGCGGCGATGATCGACGGGCTTGGATCGTTGATGACGCATCAATTCGGTTTCCTGGCTAGCGGCACTTGGCTGCCGCATCGGGGCACCAATTTTCTCGATGGCGGAGCGCCGTGGTACAATGTCTATCGCACGGCCGACGGCGGCTATATTTCAGTCGCGCCGATCGAGCCGAAATTCTACGCCAATTTCCTCGCGGTGCTCGGGCTTGAGCCCGCTGAGCTTCCCGAGCAGATGGATCGCGAGCGGTGGCCGCAAGTGCGCGCGCGTTTCACCGAAATCTTCGCGACCAGGACCCGCGACGAATGGTGCGATATGTTCGAAGGCGTGGAAGCCTGCGTCGCGCCGGTCCTTTCTGTCGCCGAAGCGGTTGAGCATCCACACCAGAAGGCCCGTGGCGGGTTTGTGAATGTGGAAGGCGTGGTCCAGCCTGCCCCCGCGCCACGTTTCAGTCGCACGTCGGCGAAAGTCCACTCGCCGCCGCCGACACCGGGTTGCCACACCCGCGAGGTGTTGAGCGAGTGGGGCTTCACGACGGAGGAGATCGACGCGCTGCGTCAAGATTTGATCGTCGGATGACATCAGCACGCCCCGCAAGTGGGCTATTCACCAGGATATGAGCGGAGAGATTAGGATGAACATCGTACAGCACGGGCTTTTCGACGGCTGCGACCTGAATGCGTTCTTCATTGGCGGCGAGTGGGCGGCACCGTCATCGGCGGAGCGAATCGAGATCGTCAATCCTGCAACGGAACAGGTGTTTTTCAGCGTGCCGGCCGCACAGAAGGCCGATGTAGAAGCCGCAGTCGCGGCCGCACGCAGGGCGTTCGACAAGGGGCCCTGGCCGCGCATGGCACCGGCGGAACGCGCCAAATATTTGTTTGCCATCTCCGAGAAGGTCAAGGCGCGCCAGTCCGATATCGCCGACGTTTGGAGCGGCGAGATGGGCGTCACGCGCGCCGGTGCTTCGCTGTTCCTGGAAATGGTACCCGGCCAGATCGCGGATTACGGCCGCATGGCCGAAACGTTCAAGTTCGAGGAAGCGTTTCGCGATACCGGGGCGGGGGCCATCACGCTTCTCACCTACGAGCCAGTCGGCGTGGTCGCGGCGATCATCCCCTGGAATGCGCCGATGACGCAGATTGCGTTCAAGGTCGCGCCGGCCCTGCTGGCAGGATGCAGCGTCGTCCTCAAGGCGTCGCCGGAAGCGCCTGGCGAAGCGTATATCTTCGCCGCAATCTGCCGCGAGGTCGGCCTGCCCGACGGCGTCTTCAACCTCATCACCGCGCACCGGGATGTGTCCGAAATGCTCGTGCGGCACACCGGCGTGGACAAGGTCACGTTCACCGGGTCGTCGGCCGTCGGCAAGCGCATCGCCTCGCTGTGCGGCGAGCGCGTCGCACGCTGCACGCTGGAGCTGGGTGGGAAGTCGGCGGCGGTGATCTGCGACGATTTCGACGTGGAGGAGGCGGCCGATATCGTGGCCGGCGTAGCGCCGTTGCTGACCGGACAGGTGTGCGCATCGCTGACCCGGTTGCTCATCAACGAAAAAATGCACGACCGCTTCGTCGAGGCGCTCGAAGCGAGGTTCAAAATGATCAAGGTCGGCGACCCGACCGACCCGACGGTGGCGATGGGGCCGCTGGCTACCGCCAATCAGCGAGCCAGAGTGGAGGGCTATATCGCGAAGGGCATCGAGGACGGCGCGCGTCTCGCCAGCGGCGGCCGACGGCCCGCTCACCTCGAACGCGGTTTCTTCATCGAACCCACCGTATTCGGCAATGTCGCGCCGTCCTCGGTCATCGCGCGAGAGGAGATTTTCGGACCGGTCGTGTCGGTGATTCCGTTCCGCACTGAAGAGGAAGGGATCGATATGGCGAACGACAGCCCGTTCGGTCTTAACGCGTCGGTGTTCACCAACGATGTCGAGCGGGCTTATGCCGCCGCGCGCCGCCTGCGGTCCGGTACCGTTGGCCAAAACGGCTTCAAGCTGGACTTCAAGGTTGCCTTTGGCGGGTTCAAGGAATCCGGCATTGGTCGGGAATGCGGAACCGAAGGCCTCCGCGCCTTCCTCGAACCCAAGACGATTGTGCTGACGGATATACCTCGGCACCATCGGCAATAAGCTCGGGATTTCACCGGCTGTCCACCGCGAGTGCACGGCACAAGGAGCGGAACAGATCATGATTGCGCGATATCGAAGCTACGACGCGTTGAAAGTCGAATGGGCGGCACCCGGCGTGTTGAGGGTGGCTTTCAACCGTCCCGAACACCGCAATGCCATGAACGATGCCGTTCACCGCCAGATATCGGATATCTGGCGGGACATCGATAGCGACGAAGATGTGCGTGCGGTGCTGGTGAGCGCCGAGGGCAGCGACTTTTGCGTTGGTGGCGAACTCGAGATGGTGGTCGGCATGCTTGAGGACCGCGACCAACGCCGGCGAACGATGGGCGAAGCCGGGCGACTCGTCTACAACATGATCAACTGCGCCAAGCCGATCGTCTCGGCCATGCAGGGCTCGGCGATCGGAGGTGGCCTGGCGGTGGGACTGCTCGCCGACATTTCGATCGCGGCGAAAGACGCGCGCCTGATCGACGGGCATGTCCGGATTGGTCTTGCCGCCGGCGATCACGCGGTCCTCATCTGGCCCTTGCTGTGCGGTCTCGCGAAAGCAAAATATCACGTAATGATGAACGTGCCTCTCGATGGCGAGGAGGCTGAGCGGATCGGACTGGTTTCGCGCGCGGTCGATGTGGCGGACCTTGATCGGGTGGCGGTCGAAGCAGCCAAAAAGCTTGCCGCCTTGCCGGCCTTCGCGGTCCGCTCGACCAAGCACGCCTTCAATGCGTGGCTGCGTGCCGCCGGGCCGCATTTCGACCTGTCCCATGCGTATGAGGAGAATTCATTCGATACCGACGATGTGGCAGTCGCAATCCATGCGCTGCGCGCTCGCAAAGCCGACCCGCGCAAACAATAATCTGCGGGAACGCTCGGCTCAGTCTCGCGCTTTAACCGCGGCCGCCACCTCTTGCCGTGGCGGCCCGCTGCTATCGCCGTGCGAACGGGAAGTCGGGGATGTCGATATTTTCGAACATGCCGCCGTAACCCATCGCCATCGGCAAGTCCCAGCTGAGCATGCTGTACGGGTGCCCGGCGTCGAACGCGCTTGCCGCGTTCAGCTCGGCGAGGTCGGCGGGAGCAAGATCGAGATCGAGCGCGCCAAGATTTTCGCTCATCTGCTGCGCGCTCGTCGCACCGACCACCGGGATCACATCGGCGGCGATCAGCCAGGCGAGCGCGACCTGCGCTGGTCGCACCCCGAGCCGTTCGGCGAGCGCATCGACCGCCTCGGCAATCCGGCGATTGCGGTCGTCGAGCGGCTGCAACTGCATCGAATCCATTCGCCGCGGCCCCTCGGCTTTCGCCGCACGGGTGTATTTTCCGCTGAGGATTCCGCCGGCCAAAGGCGACCAGGCGGTGATCGCAATGTCGCAAGCGCGGGCCAGCGGCAGATGCTCGCGTTCGATCGAGCGTTGGACGAGGCTATATTCAAGCTGCATCGCGGCGATCGGCGCGACGCCGCGCAAATCGGCGAATGCCTGAGCGCGCGATACCACCCAGGCGGGAACGTCGGACAGGCCGATGTGGAGGATCTTGCCCGCGCGAACCGCGTCGTCGAGCGCGCGCTGAACCTCCTCGACCGGCGTGGTGAAGTCCCACCAATGGACGTAATAAAGGTCGATGTAATCGAGCCCCAATCGCTTGAGGCTGGCGTCGAGCGATTGGGTCAGGCTCTTGCGATGAACCCCGGCCGCATTCGGATCGCTTGCTCCCGGAACCGCATTGGCATATTTGGTGGCGACGACGAAGCGTTCGCGGTCGCTCGCGACGAGCCGCCCGACGATGCGCTCGCTCTCGCCCCCCATGTACACGTTCGCGGTGTCGATGAAATTGCCGCCCGCCTCAGCATAGGTCTCGAACACCGCGCGCGATTCGTCTTCCGACCGCGACCATTCGACCCCGGCGCCGAAGGTCATCGCTCCAAGCGCGATCTTCGAAACCCGAAGACCGCTTCGGCCAAGCAGCGAATAGCGCATTCCGTCCGGCCTCAATTGCTCGCCAGCTCCGGATTGTCGCGCCACGCCTCGTCGGGCCCGGCGATCAGACCGAGCTGGACCGCGAATTCGCGGAAGTTCCAGTGCGTCCGGCAGCGGACGATCTTGCCGTCGCGGTAGAATTGCGTGGTCGTGCCGCGGGTCGTCGTGCTCTTGCCCTTGGCCGGCATTCCCATGAAGTCCTCGTTGTGCGTGGCCTTCCAGATCCACTGCATATAGCCCCACTCGTCATATTCGAAGTTCGACCCCAGGAAGATATTGTCGGCATATTTATGATATTCGCGCTCGCTCCAGCCTTCGGGCGCGCCGACGTCGCGGGTCTGCGCTTTCGCCAGCGGGGTGCGTCCTCCGTCGAAGCTCAACACCTCGAACTTGTGAACCCCAAACGGGGATTCGGGTCCCGAATCGTTGAACACGATGAACGCCTTGTAGAGCTCTTCCTTGGTCGTGATGGTCTGCGCGAACTCGATGTCCTCCCAGACGAAGTCGTCGGCGTAATAGCCGAGCACTTCCTCGGCGCCCTTGGTGAAGAAAGCCGTGACCCAGTCCTGCGCGCTATCGAGGTCCTTGGGTTTGGCGCGCTGCGACGGCGCGGTCGTTCCGTCGCCGATGCTGATCGGCGCGAGGTTGCGCAGCGAAGCCGCGAAATCGCGTTGCTGCCCCGACATATGCTCGTCGCGAACCTGGCTGGCGTATAGAATATGCATGGCAATCTCTCCGATCAAGCGAGCGTATTTTCGCTCATCTGCCTCTATCTTGCGCGTGGTCCACTGGCTTGCATACAGCCGATTACGTCATCGCGAGGCAGAGCGTGACATTTAACCGATGATCTTCGCTTGTCATCCAATGCTCCGGCATGGCACGCGCGGCCCTTGGGATAATCGGTTTGGCGACTAGCATGTCGCAACACAGGATGCGACCGCGATTGACCGTCCGGATCAACGAGCAGGCGCACGAGGAGAGTCATTATGGGCGTTACCGATGTTCTGGTCGCGAGCGCGGCGCCGTCAAGCTATGATCCGCTCGATCCCCACGTCAAAAACGAACCCTATCCCTATTACGCCAGGCTGCGTCGGGATGATCCGGTCAAGTGGCTTCCCGGGCTGAACGCGTTCGCAATCGCGCGCTACGACGATGTCGAAACGCTGCTTCAGAACGGGCGCCTGTTCAGCTCGTCGATGTTTTGGCCGGCGCTGCTTGGCGAATTTGATCCGGTGCCCGAAGTGCCGCCGATGATCTCGATGGATCCTCCCGGTCATATCCATCTGCGCAAGCTCGCCAACAAGGCGTTCGTGCCGTCCAAAATCCAGAAGCTGCAGGAGCGCACCGCAGAAATCGCCAACGCGCTGATCGACGACATCATCGCCAAGCATGGCAATGAAGGCGAATTCGACTGGGTATGGGATTTCACCGCGCTCTATCCGGTCACCGTCATCGCCGAAATCCTCGGCGTTCCGACGACCAGGCGGGCCGAGTTCAAGGTCTGGGTCGACGACGTCCTGTCCGCAGCCAATCGCGCCGCTTATGACGAGCCCAAGCTCGCCCATATCCGCGCCAGCTCGGACAAGCTCCGCGCTTTCTTCGAAGTCTTGTACGACGAGCGCGTCGCCAACCTTGGCGAAGACCTGATGTCCTCGCTCATTCAGGCCGAGATCGAAGGCGAGAAGCTCAGCCGGGTCGAAGTGATCCAGATGTCGATCCTGCTGCTCATCGGCGGGGTCGAGACGACCACCAATCTGCTTGGAACGACCCTCGTCGAGCTTAACCGCCATCCCGAAGTCTATCGGCGCGTCCGCGACGATCCCGCGCTGGTCCCCGCCTTGCTCGAAGAGGTGCTGCGCTACAATCCGCCGGTGCAGATCATCTTTCGCCACGCGATGGAGGACACCGAGCTGAGCGGCGTGGCGATCCCCAAGGGCTCGACGGTGATGCCATTGCTGGCCTCCGCCAATCGCGACGAATCGCGCTTTGCCAATCCCGAAACCTTCGACATCGACCGCAAGCTCGAATGCCCGATCATGTCGTTCGGCCAGGGCCCGCATTTCTGCCTCGGCAATTATCTCACGCGCATGGAAGCGCGCTCGGCGATGGAGATCGCCCTGCGGCGCTTCGAGGTGCTTGATCCGGTCTCGGACGAGGTCCACTGGATGGATTCCTACTTCGCCCGCGGGCCCCATACCCTGCCCGTCCGCTTCAAGGTCCGTTGAGGCCGACTGCGACGAACAAAGGAACCTGCGTGGTGAAGCTCGGCTCCTGTTACAATGTCGAAGATTTCGAGCGCGCGGCGCGTCGGCGGCTGCCGAAACCCCTGTTCGACTATATTCGCGGCGGCGCGGATGACGAATATACGATGAAGTCGAACAGCGTGGCTTTCGACCGCTTCGAATTTCAGCCGAGCTATCTCAAGGACGTGCGCTCGATCGACATGCGCCGGACGGTGCTGGGCCAGAAGCTCGAATGGCCGCTGATCCTGGCGCCGACCGGGATGACGCGAATGTTCCACCCGGGCGGCGAGCTCGCGGTCGCCAGGGCCGCCGCCGGATCGGGGGCGATGTACAGCCTCTCGACGATGGCAACGACCAGCATCGAGGATATCGCGCGCTCATCTCCCGGGCCCAAGCTTTACCAGATTTATCTGCTCAAGGACGAAGCCCTTAATTTCGAGATGATCGACCGCTGCAAGGCGGCGGGTTTCGACGCGCTGTGCCTGACCGTCGACTCGATCGTCGCGGGCAATCGCGAGCGCGACTTGCGCAGTGGCCTCACCGTACCGCCGCGCCTGACCCTGTCGAGCCTGCTCGAATTCGCGCTCAAGCCGTCCTGGTGCCTCGGCTATGCGCGGACGCCCGGCTTCACCTTTCCCAATATCTCCTCCGCCCAGGCCGGCGACGCCACCGATGCTTCGACCCTGCCGTCCTTTATGGCGGCAAACATGGAGCGCCATATCAGCTGGCAGCGGCTCGAGGCGCTGATCGAACGCTGGGGCAAGCCGTTCGCGGTCAAGGGGCTGCAAAGCTGCGCCGACGCCCGCACTGCGGCCAGTGTCGGGGCGTCCGCAGTGATCGTCTCCAATCACGGCGGGCGGCAGCTCGACGGCTCGGCCGCGACGATCGACCTTGTCGCCGACATCGTCGATGCCGTGGGCGACCGGATCGAGGTCATCCTTGACGGCGGAGTCCGCCGCGGCGCGCATATCGTCAAGGCGCTCGCGATGGGCGCGCGCGCCTGCATGACCGGCCGACCCTATCTGTACGCCTTGTCGTCGTTCGGTCCTGCGGGAGTCGAGCGCGTTCTCGCGCTCCTCCGGGCCGAAACCGAGCGGACCCTCGCCTTGCTCGGCTGCCCGGGGGTTGACGATCTCGGGCGCGAGCATCTGCGCGTCGCGGCGCGCCTGCCGGATTTCCTGGCCGCCGACGATCGCTATAAACCAACCCCCCTCAATCAATGGAAACAGGCGCTATGACGATCGACTACAGCTTCGAACATTTCATCGGCGGTCGCTTCATCAAGGGCTCCGAAGGCTCGATCAACGTCCTCAACCCCGCGACCGAACAGAGGCTCGGCAGCGTTCCCGATGCCGATGATCAGATCGTCAACGAGGCGGTGGCGGCGGCGCGCGACGCCCAGACCGGCTGGGCCAGACGCCCGGCGAACGAGCGCGGCACATTCCTTCGTGCGCTGGCGGGCAAGATCAGGAGCAATGCCGAACGGCTGGCGGGTCTCATCGCGACCGAACAGGGCAAGACTCTGCCGCTCGCGCAGATGGAGGTCTACGTCACCGCCGAATATTGCGATTACATGGCCGAATGGGGTCGCCGGATCGAAGGCGAGATCATCACCAGCGACCGCGCGAACGAAAACATTTTTCTGTTTCGGCGTCCGATGGGGGTCGTCGTCGGGATCCTGCCGTGGAACTTCCCCTTGTTCATGGTCGCGCGCAAGGTCGCCCCCGCGCTGATTACCGGCAACAGCATCGTCATCAAGCCGAGCGAGGAAACCCCCTTCGCCGCGCTCGAGTTCGCACGACTGGCGGCCGAGGCCGAACTGCCGCAGGGCGTGTTCAACCTGGTCTGCGGGCGAGGGGCCAGCACCGGCGCCGCGCTCGTCGCGCATCCGGACGTCGACATGATCAGCTTCACCGGAAGCTCGGCCGCGGGTTCGGCGATCATGGCCTCGGCGGCGCGCAACATCACCAAGGTCAACCTCGAGCTTGGCGGCAAGGCCCCCGCGATCGTCCTCGACGACGCCGACATCGACCTTGCGGTCGGCGTGCTCCGCGCGTCGAAAGCGCTCAACTCGGGGCAGGCGTGCAACTGCGCCGAGCGAGTCTATGTCCACCGCAGCATCGCCGACGAGTTTTCCGACAAGTTGAGCCAGGCGATGGCGACCATCGGCTATGGCGATCCGATGGCCGAAGCGCCGATCGACATGGGGCCGCTGATCAATCGTGCCAGCGTCGAACGGCTGACCGCATTGGTCGAGGATGCGCGCGGCAAGGGCGCGCAAATCCTCACCGGGGGAACCGCCGGAGCCAGCGGGGACGGGTGCCATTTCGCGCCGACCGTGGTGTCGGGAACAACTGCCGACATGGACATCATGAGCCGCGAGATCTTCGGCCCGGTGCTGGTCGTCAATCCGATCGACGATCTCGACCAGGGAATCGCGCTCGCCAATGATTCCGAATATGGACTGACCTCCTCGATTTTCACCCGCAGCCTCAAATCGGCGTTCCAGGCGGTCAACGAGCTCAAATTCGGCGAGACCTACGTCAATCGCGAGAATTTCGAAGCGATCCAGGGCTTCCATGCGGGGGTCCGCAAGTCGGGGATCGGCGGCGCCGACGGCAAGCACGGGCTGTACGAATATACCCATACGCAGGTCGCCTATATCCAGAACTGAAAAAATCAGTTCGGCGGCGCTTCGGTTCCCGTGCCCGCGCGCACGTGGCTCGGGCGCCGCCCGGTCCAGCTCTTGAATGCGCGCGAAAATGTGCCGTGGTCGGAAAAGCCGAGCAGGGCGGCGATCTGGCTGAGACTGAGCTGGCTTTCGTTGAGATATTTGAAAGCCAGCTCCTCGCGCAGCCGGTCGAGAACCTCGGCGAAGGTCGTTCCCTCCTCTTTCAGCCAGCGCAGCAGCGTGCGTTCGGTGGTGTTGAGCCGCCGCGCGGTTTCGGCCTTGGAGGTCCCGCCGTGGGGCAATTGCGCGATCAGCGCGTCGCGCACGCGGACCGCGAACCGGCCCTCCATGCGCTGTTCGAGATAGCGGTTCGCAATCCCTTCGAGCATCGTCGCCAGTTCCTCGTCGGCGGCGAGGATCGGGCGCTCGAGGTCGCTTCGCCGGAAAGTGATGCTGTCGAGCGCCTGCTTGTAGCGGACCGGCCCGCCGACAAAGTCGCGATAGGCCGAATCGCTGGCCGGACGTGCGTGCCGCAGGCCGACCTCGAGCGGGATCAGGCGATCGTCGGCGATCCACCGCAGGAAGGCGAGCACGCTGGCCAGGATGGTGTCGATCGTCTGGTAACTCGGCGGCGCTCCGCCGGTGTCGAGATGGAATTGCAGCTGGACCGTATCGGGAGTCTCGATCAGAGTCGCGGTCGCCGAATCCGAAATCAGCCGACAATAAAGCGCGAATCGGCGAAGCGCCCGCAACGGGGTCGCGCTGCACGACATGGCATAGCCGACGACATGGAAAGTCGATGGCCGAACCTCGGCGGCGACCCGCACTCCGAGATCGGAATTATTCGTGCGCTTGATCGCACATTGCCACAACCGGCTGATCTGCTCCTGCGAGTATCGGTTATAGCCGCCGGCGAGCTGCGCGGGATCCATCCCGACCGCGTTAAGGACATCGACGACGCTCTCGCCTTCCTGCGCGATCCCGCGTGCGATCGCCAACACCCAGCCGGTCAGCCCGGATCGATGTTTGCCACGCTCTTTCACTTCGGTGAATCCTCGACGAAGGGCCCGCACCACTTGGCATCCTATGGCCGGATTTGCCTGTCAAGGCGACACCGCGGAAGCCGATCCTTTCGCGATCGCCGCCGAAGACAAGCTTCGGATCGAAAAAACCCTATCATGCGGGCCGAGGATCGCGGACCGCGAACCGGCCCCCCATGCGCTGTTCGAGATAGCGATCGGCAATCTTTTCGAGCATGGCGAGCGTGGCACTTTCTGTCCGCTGACAGAGGGCCGTCTAGGCAAATATTCTCTACACCATATCAGTAGGTTAAGCTAAGTTCGCCAACACCAAATAGCTCCGCTCTTGAACAATCCGGGTTAATGAGCAATGATTTTAACCGCCATCAACACGTTCAAGGAGAAAATTCGATGAAGCCTTACCGTCTTTTCGCCGCCGCCGCATTCATGACTTTTGTCATTACGCCAGCCTACGCGGTTCAACCTGCCACGCCGAAACAAATGCAGGAGCGGAATTTGCAAATGCACAAGATGATGAGTCAGGCACAGAAGGCAAAGACGCCCGCCGAGCGACATAAGCTCATGACCGAGCACATGAAAATGATGAGGCTGCAAATGGCTGACATGCGGGGTATGATGGGCCGGAGCGGAATGATGGAGCACAAACAGGGCGCGGGCGCCATGCATTCGCATATGAAAATGATGCAGCAGCACATGAACATGATGGACCAGATGATGAAGCACATGACGGAGCAGCAGCAGCTTATGACGCACCCTGCAAAATAGCGCCTATCAGGCTATCGAGTTCAAATTTGGGCGTCTGCGGCGTCAGCACGATCAGGATCGCGACGGGTTAGGCCCAACTTTAGCCGGGTGAATGCTTGAATGACTATTGGTAACAGATCGGGCGTGTCCAGAATTTTAGATCGTCCCGATTTGAACGTTTTTATCTTTGCGTTTTTTCTCAATTATCCTTGGGAGAATCTGCAAGCTCCGCTTTTTGCAGGTATGGGAACAGCCACACATTGGGATGCGGTCAAAACTTGCACACAGGCGAGTCTCGGCGATGCAGCAATCATGCTCCTCGCGTATTTAGGAGTGGCCGGCGCCAAGCGAGACCGATGGTGGTTCCGCAGTTCCTCGTACGGTCCAGTTACAGGATTTGTCTGCCTCGGAGTGATCATCACTATTTTGATTGAATATCTGGCGACCACGTCCGTCAACCCGAACTGGGGCTGGAGATACGCAAACTCCATGCCTGTCCTACCTCTGATCGGACTTGGTCTGACCCCCCTGCTTCAATGGCTGATCATCCCGCCAATCGCTATTTGGTTCGTTCGACGTCAGCTTGCGACGGTTCACCCGGATTACGGGCAATCGTTGGCTTGAGAGCTTCCGCGCCTCCCGATTAACCTCGCTTATTCATCAGCCAGTGGTGCCGGGCCGGACTGCTGCGATCGGCCAGACCGCGACTCGGGTGCGGCCAGTGTAAAACGAAGGCGGTGTAAGGCGAAGGCGGTGTAAGGCGAAGGCTGCGCGGGTTGGGGACATGCCATGATCGGCGCGGTATTGACCAGGGCCCGCGCGACGCCTGACAAGCGCCCGATGAGAATCGCCGACTTTATCAATTCGCTCGAACGCGGCGGCGCGGCGTTTCGAGCCCCGGCAAGCGCCGGGTCGCTGCGCCGGTGCGGCACCGGGATTCGTTTCGAACAGCCTGTGCGGGTTGGGTGAGACCGCGCCGGGCTCGGGAGGTACGGATCGGCTTCCTGTTCAACCATGACCAGATTCACCAGGTGGCGCATAGCCTGCCCGTCGCCATGGCGCTGGCCGACGCGGACCCGGCACTCGACATCGTCATCGCGACGACGAATGAGATTATGCACCGCGAGGTCTTCCGGCTCATTCGGATGCGCTCGGGTAGCGGCCGCCTGCGGGTGGTCCGGCTGAACCCGAAAAACCTGCTCCTGCGGGGAGCGGTGCGCGCGCTTGATCATATCATCCCCGCGGCCAAGTTTGCGGTCTATCGCGACAATCTGGATTTCTTTCGGTCGCTCGATGCGCTGGTCGTCGCCGAAAAGACCTCGACCATTCTCAAGACGCGGTACGGCCTCGACAATCTGCGGCTGATCCATACTCGCCACGGG
>JANPMU010000299.1:0-1984 GCA_031427095.1 Sphingomonas sp. | reverse complement strand
CCCGAAACTCCCGAAGTGGTCGTCTGGGTCTCGACCGCCTTGACCGCGTCCGTGCGATAGCGCTTCGTCGCCGCCGCGCCCACGACGCCGCTGTTGCCCGGTTCGGCCGACCCCTGCGGATAGACCGGATCGGGATCGACGGTCTGGACCGCCATATCATATTTCAGCGCTTCGCCGAACCCCGGATCGACCGCGCTGCAGCCGCCCAGCATCGCCGCGCCAAGCATTGCCGCGCCGAACAGGATTGCGGGGGCCGTCGAAAGTGCGACTGCGCGAAGCTTACAGGACATGGCCATAATCCTTTTCGAGGCGCTTGGGATCGAGCGCCGCCGATCCGCCGGGGGCGGGGGCGACGCGCTCGTTGAGCGGCGGTGCGACCGCGCCGATCGGGCGTCCGACCGGGCTTGCCTGGGTCGGGCGAAGCGGATTGACCCCGACCGCGCCGTCAGTCCGGCCGAGCAGGAACAGATCGGCCTCGTTCGGCGGGGTCGCGCGATCGGTCGGCAGCTTCAGCGATCCCGCGCGCACCGGGCGCACCAGCCGCGGCGTGACGATGATCACCAGCTCGGTCTCTTCCTTCTGGAAACCGGTCGAGCGGAACAGGGCGCCGATGATCGGGAGCGACCCGAGGATCGGGAATTGCCGAACCGTGTCCTGGAAATCCTTGCGCAGCAGCCCGGCCATCGCGAAGCTCTCGCCGTCGCGCAGCTCGACGACGGTCTTGGCGCGGCGAACCTGCAATCCCGGGATGCGCAGCCCGTTAACAACAACCGAGGCCGATGGATCCAAGGAACTGACTTCCGGCGCAACGACAAGGTTGATTACGCCGTCGGCTAAAACCGTTGGCGTGAACGCCAGGCTGACCCCGAACGGCTTGAATTCAACCGTGATGCCAGTGTTGCCACCGCCCGCTCCGCCGCCGCCGCCGCCGTTGATCACCGGGATCGGAAATTCGCCCCCGGCGAGGAAACTCGCGGTTTCGCCCGACATCGCCACCAGCGTCGGCTCCGCAAGCGTGGTGACGAGGCCTTTTGTTTCGAGCGCGTCGAGCGCCGAGGATATGTTGAGGCCCAAAACCCGTGAGAGAACTCCAAACGCTCCGAACCCGCCGGTCGGCAGAAGCAGACCTAATGCCCCGCTCCCGACTTTGGAAATCGTGCTGCCGGTGGAAGAAGAACTCGTTGTCCCGAAATCCCGGACCGTACTGCTTAAGCCGTCCGTAATCGTGGTCGTATTGTTGTCGAACGCTCCATTCGAACCGGTCACTGTGGTGCTCGTAATGGGAACACCTTTGAGGCCCGCTTCACCTATTCCGCCAAGGAATTTCCCGCTGTTGTTCATAAACGAATGATTCAGGCCAAGCTGTTTAGCCGCACCTCTCCTCACTTCCGAAAAGCGCACCTCGAGCATGACCTGCTGCGATGCGCCGATCGACAGCAGATTAATGACCTTGCCCGGGGCATAGGTTTCGGCGATCTGGACCGCGCGATCGGCCGCCGGTCCCGACGCGACAATCCCTTCGAGGATGATCGAATCGTTCGACATTCGCGCGCCGACCCGGTCGTCGGGCATCAGTTCGGACAATTGCCGCTTCAGGCTGGTGACATCGGGCCCGACCGCCACATCGACCACCGCGATCAGCGTGTTGCGCCGGTCGTATAATGTCAGACTGGTCGTCCCGGTCTTCTTGCCCAGCACATACAGCGACCGATCGGTCAGCGGCAGCACGTCGGCGATGTCGGGATTGCCGATCAGCGCCTTGGCAAACGGCCGGTCGGACCGGAGCACCTGGCTCTTGTTGACCGCCACCGCGAGCTCGCCCGCGTGGACGTCCTCGGCCATGCTGACCGTACTGATCTGTGCCGCCGCCGCAGCGGGCAAAGCGAGCACGAGCGCCGCGCCAAGCGCCGCCCCCGATAAAAGCCTAACGGACATAGCCCCCCACCTCATATGTGCTGCTCGTGGTCCCGCGCGTGATTTCGAC
>JANPMU010000298.1:0-2705 GCA_031427095.1 Sphingomonas sp. | reverse complement strand
CCATCGAGCAAGTGGGTGTAGGCGACGTTGAATGTCATCCGCCCATCGCCCAGGCCCCAGTTCTCGAGATCCTGGAAATAGGACAGGGTGAAGTCAAGTCCCTCGGCCTTGACCCCGCCGGAGTTGGTGACCGCCGAATCGATCTCGTCCAGCGAGCCCGCGTTGTTCGACCCCTCGGGGGCTGGGCGACGCTTGACGAAGCCGCAGAAAGCCTGGTTCCCCTGGGCGAAACATTGATCGAGGATGAATTGGCGCGGCGTACTCACGATCGCATCCTTGACCCGGATGTTGTAGTAAGTCGCGCTGAAACCGAAGTTGCGCAGCGCATCGATCGAGCGCGGATTGATCACCAGCCGCGCGGTGAACGAATCGCCCCTTTCCTCGCCTAGCAGCGGATTGCCGCGATCGAACCCGGACGTGCCCTGGAGGTCCGCCTGGGTGAGCGTGAACGCGTTGGTAAAGGGCATCCCGGTCGCGGGATTGATACCCGTGCCCGTGTTTGAAGCGATGTTCGCATTTACGCCCGGAGCGGCGCGACAATTCGTGCCGAGCGCCCCGCCGCCGGTTGCGGTAATTCCCCGGCACGGATCGTTGAGCCCGGTCGGGAAGTTCTGGCTGGGCGGCGAGAACAATTCGTTGATGTTAGGGGCACGAGTCGAACGCGCCCAAATCGCGGTCAAGCGAATGTCCTCTACCGGGGCGAAATTGACCCCGCCGTTGTAGCTGTAAACGGTGCCGACGGTCGAATAGTCGGAAACACGGCCCGCACCGGTCAGCGTCAGTTCCTTGATGAAGCTGTCGCGCAGGATCGGCACGCGAACTTCACCGTAGGCTTCATAGACGTCGAATTTACCAGTGGTCCGCGGAATCGCATTACCACCGTTAAGGCCAGCCGCTTGAAGCGCATCGAACTGCGAGTCGGAGAACTCCTCGCGGTACTCGACACCGACCGCGAGGCCGATATTGCCCATCCCGAATGGATCGCCAAGCGTCCCTGCCGCATTGGCGCCTGCCAACGTCTGGGTGGTTGCAGTGCTGAGGAATGAGGGCGCATCGATATAGGTGAGCCCAGCCGCATCGATCGTGTTGCGCCCGAACACGTTGACCGGGACGCAGCCTTCCTGACGTGCCTGCGGATCGAGGCAGACGAGGTTGCCGGCCCCATCGCGCGTCACGTTGAGCGCGTTGCGGAAGTTGACGACGTTGAACTGCCCGGTGCTTACCTGGTTCTCGGTGGTCTCGCCGAAAGCGTAGAACGCATCCCAGTTCCAGTCGGCGAACAGACCGCCCTTGGCCCCCACCAGCACGCGATAGGTGTCGCGATTGGCGCGGTTGCCGCGCAGCGCGACGTCAGACAAGCGGCGGGTGAACGAGACGTCACGCAAGCCGTCGCCGGTGTTGTCGCCGAGCAATGCGAGTAGCGGCGCCGGAACGAACGGATTGACCACGATGGTGCCGTTGGCCAACCGGTTTTCTACGTTGAAGAAACCGCCGGTCGCCGGGAACAGATCGCCGGAGCTGAGCGGGAACGGCTCGAGTTCGGTCTGGGTCTTGGTCTTGGCGTAAGTCAGCTCGGTGAAAACCTCGATGTCGTCGGTGACGTCATAGCCTGCGTTGGTCGCGATCAAGTAGCGTTCGGTCGGGATCGCGATGGTGCGGAAAGCGGAGCGGTTGAAACCGTCGGGCGCGCGCGTCGCGGTGCCGTTGGTCGAGATGCCGGTGATGACCTGGCCGCTCGAGTTGAAGGTACCCGCAGTCACGTTGGGCGCGCGGAAGAAACGGCCCTGCGGCGCGAAGCTCGAAAAGAACGGGGTCCTCGGGGTGAAGAAATCGGCCGGATCGCCGGTGAAGAACGCGCCGGTACTGGCTTGGTCGATCGCCGAACGTTTGCGATCCCGCGAGAACACTGAGCCCTCTTTGGAATACCCGAGGTGCGCGATGAAATGGCCCCGATCGTCGCCGAAACGACCGCCGGTGGTCAGGTTGAGCTGGCGACGGACATCGTCGCCTCTTTCCGCCAGGCCGATCTGCGCGCCGAACTCCATCCCCTCGAAGTCGTCCTTGTAGATGAGGTTGACCACGCCCGCCACCGCGTCCGAACCGTAGATCGCCGAAGCGCCGCCGGTGAGGATGTCGATCCTCTCGATGAATTGGGTCGGGATGACATTGAGATCGACCGCGCTCGAGCCCGGAACGCCCGCAACGTGGCGGCGGCCGTTGACCAGCACCAGGGTCCGGGCGGTGCCGAGGTTGCGCAAGTCGACGGTTGCGACGCCTGCGCTGGCGGTCGAAAAGTTCGAATTGGTGCGGCTGATGCCGGGAGTGCCGAACACCGGGTTGTCGAGCAGGACGTCCTGGATGTTGACAACGCCCGATTGCTCAATCGCGGCTTCGCTGACGATTTGCAGCGGCGTGGGCGAATTCAGCGGGTTGGTGGCGATGCGCGAGCCGGTGACGACGATCATACCTTCGGGCGCGGTATCCGCGGTTTCCGAAGTCTGCGCGTCCTCGGCAGCGGTGGTCTGCGCGTATGCCGGGCTCGAGAGCAGCGCGGCTGAGGCGACGCCCGTGCCGAGCAGCGCCAGGAAAGTCTTGCGAGGAGTGGTTTTCACGATGGTCAGTCCCTTTATATCGCAGGCCCGGTACCGCGTTGCGGAGCCCCCGGCCGAGTGCAATTTCCGAAAACCCTGCCAGACCCCCGCTTA
>JANPMU010000297.1:0-3827 GCA_031427095.1 Sphingomonas sp. | reverse complement strand
GACGTCCCACGCCGAGGCATGGCAGACCACTTCGCGGTCGCGCGGCCGGGTGATCTGGCTTTTCTTCCAAAAGCTGTCGGGCAAGGGCGCGAGGCCGAGCGACGTATAAAAGGCCTCGCCGGTGCGAACCATCTTCTCGGGCGTATAGTTCTTTTTGACCAGCAGTTCGGTGACGTCGAAGCCGATGTCGCCGGCGCCTTTGGGCGCGACCACATCATAAATATTGCCCCATTCCTGCGCCCACATATTGCCGAGCAGATCGGCGCGGATCGGACCGCTGTCGGGCTGGACCTTCGATCCATATTTCTGGTTGAGCTTGGTCCGGGTGTAGCAGTGAAGCTCGTCATAGAGCGGCTTCACTTCGCCCCACAGCCGCTCGTACATGCCTGAAAATTGCTGCGGGCTCATGTCATATTGCGAGCGCCACATCGCGCCACTGTCGTCATAGCCCAATTCTTTGGCGCCCTGGTTGGCGATGGCCGCCATGCGGGTGTAATCGGCGCGCATCGGACGACCGACATTCTCGTGCCAGGTCTGCCACATCTCGGCGAGCTCGGCGGGATTGCGCGATGTGCCCATCAGCGCTTCAACATCGTCGCCGGTGAGCGGCTTGCCGTGAAGGCTCGCGCGGCCCTTGCCATAGCTCGACTGGAGCTTGGTCGAGAGGGTGTTGAGTTCCGCTGCCGCACCCGCAGTGGTCGGCGCCGCCAGAACCAGCGCACCGCGCAGGATGTTGAGCTTGCGCGCGGTGTCGGCATCGAGCCCGGGCACCGCCGCCCACTTTGCCGCTTCGGTCGCATAAGCGACGCCCTTTTCGGTGCCGATGGTTCCGAAATATGCCGCCAGCGCGTCGGTATCGTCGGTAATATAGGTCGCGTTGACCCATTGCGCGCGCGCCGAGATCACACCGAGATCGCCAAGGTCCCGTTCGACCCGCGACACGAAGGCGCGCGCGCCATCGGGGGTCATCGCCTGACTGGCGACCTCCGCCGCGACCGGCGCAAGCGGCGCCGGAGCGGGGGGAATGGTCGCGCAGCCAGCGAGCGCGAGCGCGGCGAGCGAAACGGAAGCGGCAAATTTCATCAAATGCATCCTCGTCTTGAATTCATGGCCTTTTTCGCGTTGGAGCGATTTGAAGCCTGTCGCCGCTCAGGTCAAGGCGCGGCCAGGAAGTCGGCGATCGCGGCGCCCATCGCGGGCTTTGTGACCGAACTCATGTGGGTCCCGGGAACCTCGACCAGTCGGGCATCGGCAAGGGCCTCGGCAAGGTGCCGGGCCGAGCCATTATCACGGTCCTGAACCCCACACACGACCAGCGTCGGGATGTTGACAGCCGCAATCCATTCGGGCGGCGCATCATCGAAACTGTCGAGCAGCGCCGCCGCCGCGACACGGTCAATCGTCATCGTTTTCATGAACTGGATCGCGAGCCATTCAGGATCGCTGCGGCTGGCGGTGTCGAAATTGGCGATCGCTCGATCGAAAAAGGCGCGACGGCTGGCCCATCCGGTGAGCCCTTCAAGTCCCATTCCGGCGAGGACCGCGCGGCGCGGCTTGAGCCCTTCCCCGACCGCCTGGACGACCGTCCGCGCGCCCAGCGAGAATCCGCCGAGATCATAATCGGTGAGACCAAGGTGGCCGATCAGCTCGGCAAGGTCGCGGGCGAGGATGCCGTGCGGATAAGACGCGGTGTCATGCGGCGAACCGCTGAGCCCGTGGGCACGGTGGTCGGGCATGATCACCCGAAACCCGCGCGCCGCGATCCGTTCGGCGTGGCCGAACTTGATCCAGTTCATCATTCCGTCGGAGAATAGTCCGTGCGAGAGAATGACAGCTCGCCCCTCCCCCATTTCACGCCAGGCGAGCTCGACCCCGTCCGAGGCCGTCCAGCGATGTTGGGTGAGTTCCATGGCGCCCTGCTAGGGCAAGTCGCCGCTGTTGGGGAAGCGTCGATCCTCGCTGAGATCAGGCGCCTTTGCGAAGATGCTTGCGGCCGAGCAATTCGGCGATCTGGACCGCGTTCAATGCGGCGCCCTTGCGCAGATTGTCGCTGACCACCCAGATGTTGAGGCCATTGTCGACCGTCGGGTCCTCGCGCACGCGGCTGACGAAGGTGGCGTAATCGCCGACGCACTCGACCGGGGTGACGTATCCGCCATCCTCGGGCTTGTCGACGAGCATCACCCCGGGCGCCTCGCGCAGGATGGCGCGCGCCTCGATCGCCGAAATCTCATTCTCGAACTCGATATTGATCGCTTCGCTATGGCCCACGAACACGGGAACGCGGACGCAGGTCGCGGTGACCTTGATCTTGGCCCCGAGAATCTTCTTGGTTTCGACCACCATCTTCCATTCTTCCTTGGTCGACCCATCGTCGAGGAAGACGTCGATATGCGGGATCACGTTGAACGCAATCTGCTTGGTGAAATGGCGTGGTTCGTTGGAATCGCCGACGAAGATGTTGCGCGATTGCTCGAACAATTCGTCCATGCCCTTTTTGCCCGCTCCGGACACCGACTGATAGGTCGCGACGACGACGCGCTTGATCGTCGCCTTGTCATGAAGCGGCTTCAAGGCGACAACCATTTGCGCGGTCGAGCAATTGGGGTTGGCGATGATGTTCTTCTTCGAATAACCCGCGATCGCTTCCGGGTTCACTTCGGGGACGATCAGGGGAACGTCGGGATCCATGCGATAAAGCGAACTATTGTCGATCACGATGCAGCCGGCGGCGGCGGCGCGCGGGATGTGCACCTTGCTGGCTTCGGAGCCCGCGGCGAACAACGCCATGTCCCATCCGGTAAAATCGAAATTCTCGAGATTCTGGCACTTGAGCGTCTCGCCGCCGTCGCCGAAATCGACCGTCAGCCCGGTCGAGCGCGACGACGCCACGGCGGCGACTTCGGCGAGCGGAAACTGGCGTTCGGCAAGAATGTTGAGAATTTCGCGCCCGACATTGCCCGTCGCGCCCACCACCACGACCCGATATCCCGCAGCCATTCGATTCATTCCTTGTTGAAAAGCGCATATAATAAGACTGCGGCCGGACCCTTCGATGAAAGACCCGGCCACATATCAACCCATCGGAAAAAGAGGGTTAGCTGCTGGCCGCGTCGGCCTTCCCGGCCTTTTCCGCTTTGGCGGCGTCGCGGCGCGGATCGCGGCGTTCGGCGATGCGGGCCGATTTACCGGTCCGGCCACGCAGATAATAAAGCTTGGCGCGGCGAACTGCACCGCGGCGAACCACTTCGATCGAATCGAGCGCGGGCGAATGGAGCGGGAATACGCGCTCGACACCTTCACCAAAGCTGATCTTGCGGACGGTGAAGTTGGAGCCGATGCCCTTGTTCGAGCGGGCGATGCACACGCCTTCAAAATTCTGGACGCGGGCGCGCTCGCCTTCGACCACCTTGACGCCGACGCGCAGCGTATCGCCGGGGCGGAATTCAGGGATCGGGCGATCCTTGGTGAGCTGCTCGATCGCTTCGGCTTCGAGCGTCTGGATGAGGTTCATTGCTTGTCTAACCTTCGTTTTCGTGCCGCGCACCAGAGGGCGGTGCCAGTCGCGCGCCCCCGTGGCGCTCGATCAGGTCCGGCCGCCTTAGCCGTGTATCTTCGATCGCCTTGGCTTTGCGCCATGCAGCGATCTTCGCATGATCCCCCGATCGCAGCACTTCGGGGATCGTGCGTCCTTCCCATGTCGCGGGTCGGGTATAATGCGGATATTCGAGAAGCCCGGTTTCGAAGCTCTCTTCCTCTCCGCTGGAGGCCGCGCCCATTACCCCGGGGAGGAGCCGAATGCAAGCGTCGAGCAGGACCATCGCGCC
>JANPMU010000296.1:0-4329 GCA_031427095.1 Sphingomonas sp. | reverse complement strand
CAGGTCGCCGGTCCAGCCGTCGCGCCACAGCAGGCGGGTGCCCTTGAGTGCAGTGGCGGCGGTGCCGCCCAGCGCGGCAGACAGCGCCCGGGCCTGCTGGCAGGCTTGCACTGGCGTAGCTGGCAATTCGAACCCGGCAGGATCGATGTTGCCCGGCAATGCGGCGGAAAATGTCTTCTCAGCGTCAGCGGCCAATATCGAACGCACCAGGACCTCAATTGGCTGCAAGGACGCAGTGCTTCTTGGTCGCGGCATAAAGTGACAGCGGCCGGTCGACCCGGTCTTCAACCCGGAAGGGCAGGCTGGTATTGCCGCCATAAACCGACGACGACGACGCATAGACCAAATGCTCGACCCGCCGGTGGCGGGCCAGTTCGATCATGTTGAGGTGGCCGACCAGGTTCGACTGGACGTAGGCGCCCGGATGATCGATCGAATGGCGCACACCGGCCTGCGCGCCCAAATGGATGATGCGCGGGATGTCGACCCCTTCGACTGCGCGCGCGAGCGCGGACGCATCCGCGAAATCGACAAGAGCGAAACTGAAGGCATTGCCGAAATCGCGGGTCAGCCGGTCGAGCCGCGCCTGCTTCAGCGCCGGGTCGTAATATTCGTTGAGATTGTCGATGCCGAGCACGCTTTCACCGCGACCGAGCAAAGCGCGAGCGGTGGTCGATCCGATGAAGCCCGCGGCGCCGGTAACGATGATCGTCATGCGCGGCTCGATAGCGACATGGCACACCGAGTGCCAGAGCCGCCCAAACCGTATTTTGCCTGCCAGATGAAGGCGGACACGCGGTTCGCCGCCCATTTCGATTTCATCGGCGATTTCAGTTGTCATTATGGGGTGTTCGCGGGCTGCGGCACGGGCTTGCCGTTCGCGCAGCCACAGGGCGCCGATGGCGCGATGCTCACGGCGGCCTGCTGCCAGGTGAATCCAACCCGCTCGGGAAACGGTTTGGCCGAAGCAACCGATCTGCGGTCGGCACGCTGAGCGGCTATGTTGACTGTCCCTGACGACCGCCATCACGCTCTGGCGGAAGAGTTTTTACAGTTTATCGACGCGCCTGGCTTTCCCTGCGTCGGGGCCAAGGCTGCGGTCAATCGCGGAGGCATGCGGTTCGTCGTCGCCCGCGATTTTCGCTCGGGCCGGGACGATCTCAGGATCATGCCCGCCTTGCTCGATATTGCCCGGCGCTATCGCCAGGATCCGATCCCGTTTCAGTCGCCGCCGGTGACGCTCGCCGCGATGCTCACGGCCGCCGAAGCCATCGCTGGCGACCGCGACCACCTCCGCGTTGATTTCTACGGGGTCGGCGGAAAAACATGGTTCGGCGAAACCTGCCTTTTCCCCGGGTCGGGCCTCGACCGGTTCAACCCGCCCGAACTCCACCTCGACCTCGGCCGCTTATGGGCGGGCCGCAGCGCGGAGCTTATATGTTGGTCGACAGGCGAGCAAAGCCGGGACGGCTCAATGTCCCCGTTGACGGTAGCAAACTGAGCGTCCAATTGATCAGCCAATTGGCGCAAACGCGGAGATGATGATGGAGCGACTGAAAGGCAAAATCGCTATTGTGACTGGGGCGGCCAGGGGCATGGGCGCGTCGCATGCACGTTGCTTTGCAAAAGAGGGCGCTCGCGTCGTCATGACCGACACTCGAGCTGCGGAGGGACAGGCTCTGGCCGATGAACTGGGCGAAAATGCCCTGTTTTTCGAACAGGACGTTACCAAGGCTGGCGACTGGAAACGAATTGTCTCGGCTGCGGAAGATGCGTTTGGACCGGTCAATGTGCTGGTGAACAACGCCGGAATTCTTGGCGCGATGGCCACGACCGCGGACCTCAGTGAAGAGGATTATCTGCACGTCATCGCGGTGAACCAGCATTCGGTCTATTTGGGGATGCATGCGGTGATTCCGTCCATGCTCCGCGCCGGAGGCGGATCGATCGTCAATATTTCCTCGATCTCCGGACTGGTCGCCAACTATGGCTTTCCGAGCCTGGCCTATGTGGGGAGCAAGTTCGCGGTCCGCGGCATGACCAAGGCAGCCGCAGTGGAATATGGTCCGCAGGGCATCCGCGTGAACTCGGTCCATCCGGGATTCATCATGACGCCGATGATGGTCGAAGCGACCAACGAGGAAGGCGGCGACGCCTTGGCCATGATTCCTCTTCGCCGGATTGCCGAGCCCGAGGAGGTTTCGAACCTCGTCCTGTTCCTGGCGTCGGATGAGTCGTCGTACATCAGTGGCGCGGAGCATGTGATCGATGCGGGGATGACCGCTCAATAAAGCCCGATTATCGTTTTCGCGGATAGTCGGACGGAAGCGGATAGATCTCCGGCCACTGTCCGGGCGTGGGCGAGGCGAAGATTTCTGCGATACGCGCCCAATCGCCCATGAAGATGGTGGGCATGTCACGCTTGGCGATGCGCCAGCACCCCTGAAACAGACTTTAGCCCCGCCTTGCGGGGAGCAAAGCGCTGACAGCGGCGGCGGTCTCCAGCAGGCGTCGGGCAAGCCGCTCGACATCCTCCGGTGACGAAAGCTTTGCGAAGTCGTGGAGCGTCAGCGCGAAAGCGACCTTTCCGGTAGAATCGAATACCGGTGCCGAAATCAGGCGCACGGCGGGACTGGTCGTTTGGTTCAACTCCGGCGGATCGTAGGCGAGTTGCTTGATCAGGGCGTCGAGATCGGCCCGTGTCGCATCCGACGGTCCTTGCGCTAGTTCATGCAGCTTGGCGGCGAAGGCGCGCTGCGCTTCATTGATCAGCCCGACCGAATAGCCGCGCTCGCGGACGCGCGCCAAGGCATCGTGACACGCCTGCGCGCGGGCCTGGTCGGGTTGTGCGCCCGTCCAGTGACGGACGGACTCATCATCCATCCAGGCGGCAAAGACGGATCCGGTCGGCGGCAGGAAGGGCAGACGCTGACCGACCAGCGTGGCGAGTGCAGTGCCCCGCGCCTGACCGGCGCTGGCAATGATGACAATTTCGTCGGCGATGCGCGCGGATGCAATGCACACGGCGGAAAGCTCGCTGGCCAGGGCCTCCATTTGCGGGCGGGCGCGATCGACCATACGCAGCTGCGCGGTGAGCAGTCCATGCTGGTCCGACGCGGCCAGCGAGGACGGGGCAAACCGGCCATAGCCGCCCTGAAAGAACAGCAGAGGTAGCCCAGGTTCCGCCACCTCGAGATGCTTCACCGTCCCCAGGACGATGAAATGGTCACCCGCGTCGCCGACCGAGTGAAGCTCGCAGTCAATCCACGCCACGACGCCATTGATGATCGGGGAGCCGAGCGGTGACTGCTGGTAGCCAATGCTCGCGAACTTGTCCGGATTCTTCGACGAAAGTGTGCGGCAGATGCCTTCCTGTTCGGCGGAGAGGATGTTGACGCAAAACCGCCCGCTCGCGGCGACCTTGGGCCAACTGCTTGATCCGCGGTCGGGGAAAAAACCGATCAATGGCGGGTCGAGCGACACCGATGTGAAGGAGCCGACGACCATCCCCGCCGGGCTGCCATCGCCACCGGTCGACGTGACCACGCACACGCCAGTCGGATATTGGCCGAGAACCTGCCGATATTGCGTGGGATCGATCGCCGCCCTGACGTCAGCCAACTTCGCCCTCGCCAAGCGTGAAGCCGATTTTCAGCGTGACCTGAAAATGATTGAGCGCCCCATTTTCGACATGGCCGCGGGTTTCCTTCACTTTGAACCAACGAATATCGCGGATCGTCTTGCTCGCCCGCTCGATCGCGGCTCGGATCGCATCGTCACTGCTCTTGTCGGAGGATCCCACAACCTCGATGACGCGATAAATATGGTCGTTCATGGTAAGTTCCCTTTCTGGTTCGTCAGGCCCCGGTCCACACCGGCTTACGCCGCTCACCGGCTGCGGCAAGTCCCTCCAGACGGTCATGGCTGGCGGCATAGGCCTCGATCGGCTCGAACCGGGTCATCAGAGCGACCTCGAGCGGCATGTCGCGGCGCGACAGGACCGCGTGCTTCGCGGCCTGAACCGCGAGCGGCGAGGCGGCGAGGATCTTGTCCGTCCAGGCTTGCGTGGCCGACGCCAAATCGGGGTAGGGGACGACCTCGTTGACCAGGCCATATTGCAACGCCCGGTCAGCCTTGATGCGCTCGCCGGTCAGGATCATCGCCATCGCGATGCGGTGCGGAAGCTGACGGATCGCGCGGTGGACCACGCCGCATTCACCCATGATGCCGACCTTGGTTTCGGGAAGGCCGAACTGAGCCGTATCGGACGCAACGATGATGTCGGCGCACATGGCGAGCTCGAATCCACCGCCGACGCAAAAGCCTTGG
>JANPMU010000295.1:0-4763 GCA_031427095.1 Sphingomonas sp. | reverse complement strand
GGCAACGCCGATCACGACATCTTGCACGGCGTGGCATCCGGATTATCATCCGAGCGGCGACGGCCGCCTGATCTACATTGTCGCCTGCTCGGGCGACTTCGGCGTTTGGCAATATACGCCCGGTGTCGGCGCCGCAGAGCTATTCGGCACGATCTCGACCCAACGGGTTCGCTGGAACCGGGCCGGCACACACGTCTATTATGATGAAGAAACGTCGTTCAACTCGGGCGTCCTGCGGCTCAAGCGCAGGAACATGAGCACCGGGACCGTCGAAGACCTTGGGCCGCTCGGCGCACTGGATTCCTTCGACGTCACGCGTACCGGCGACCGGCTGATCCACGGCTCGCCGCTTGCGCCGAAGATATTCGACTCGGCGACCATGGCCGACACCAACCAATCGGTGGAGCTGTGCATCGACGGAGACGACGCTCATGCCTCGCCCGACGACAGCCAATATCTCTACGAGACGCCGGACAATGCGGGCGGCACCTACGTCATGATCCATTCTAACAGCTGTTCGGGTTCGCCCGTTGCGCTGACCGGCAAGGGCGCGTGGCACAAGAAGGACTGGCGACCCAATCCGGTCACACCCTAGATCACCCCCCGCCGCGACCGCCAATAGTCGATCGCCGCCTCGGCCTGCAGCGGCTTGGCGTAATAAAACCCCTGCCCGCTGGTGCAGCCCAATGTCGCCAGCGTCGTCGCCAGCTCGACCGTCTCAATCCCCTCGGCGGTGGTCGACATCCCCAGCGCGTCGGCCAGGCTGAGCACCGCGCGGACAATCGCCACGCTGTCGGGGTCGACCATCATTCCGGTGACGAAGCTGCGGTCGATCTTGAGCACGTCGATCGGCAGCCGCTGCAAATAAGCCAGGCTCGAGTAACCGGTGCCGAAATCGTCCATCGCCACCGTCGTATCGAGAGCCTTCAACGCCTCGAACACCCGCATCGCGCGGCCCGGATCCTGGACGATCGAGCTTTCGGTCAATTCGAGCGAAAAGCGGTCGCCGCTTAGCCTGCTCGACTTCAATGCGCTCGATACCACATCGGCGACATTGTCTCGCGCCACCTGGATCGCCGACAGATTGACCCCGACATACAGCGGCAGCGGCCCGCCCGCCTGCCTGTCCCATTCGGCCAGGGTCTGCGCGGCTTTGTCCATCGCCCAGCGCCCGAGCGTCAGGATCAGCCCGCTCTCCTCGGCGACCGGAATAAATTCGGTCGGGCTGATCTCGCCGCGGTCCTCATGGGTCCAGCGCGCCAGCGCCTCATACCCCGCGACTTCACCCGACTTCAGGTCGATCAGCGGTTGATAGAATAATTTCAACTCATCCTTGTCGAGCGCGCGCCGCAGCTCGGTCTCGATCGAGAATCGCCGCCGCGCCGCGCTGGCTTCCCTGGGCTCGTAGACTTGCGGCTTGCCCGCCACCTTGGACTGCTTGACCGCGAATTGCGCGTTGCGGAACAATTCCTCGGCATCCTGCCCCGAACGCATCAGCGCGACCCCGATCGCGCATTCGACGCGAATTTCGAGTTCGCTCAGCTTGAACGGCGCGGTCATCGCCTCCTGAATCCGGGTCGCCGCGTTCAACGCGTCCTCGACCCCGCGGCGCAGCGACACCAGCACCCCGAACTCATTGCCCCCGGTCCGTCCCAGCACGTCGCCGACCCGCAAACTGGAAATCAGCCGCCGGGCGAACGTGATCAGCAATTCGTCGCCGACGAGGCTCCCCATGCTTTCGTTGATCCGGCTGAACCGCAGTATATCGACGACCAGCACGGCGTGTCCGACCGTGCGATCGATCGTCGCCTTGACCGTTTCGATCGCTTCGCTGAAGCCAAGACGGTTGGGCAATCCGGTCAGGCTGTCGCGCAGCAGGACGATGCGCAAATTGCGCTCGGACTGAACCTCGAGCGAGCGATCGATCAGGGTCACCAGGCAACGCGGACGATCAACCTCTCCGGCCCGAGGCAGCGGCGCCAGCTTGATCTTGAAATGACGCGCGCTGACTGTGTCGCCGACACAGAAATCAAGTTCATTCGGGGCAGTGAAATCCGCCAGGAACGCGATCATCATCTGCGCGGTCTGGATCTGCGCGCATTGCCGAAAATCGCCGCTCATCATCGCCGCGTCGCCGGTTGAGGCGATCACCTCATCGAACCGCGGATTGCGTTTGACGAGCTTCAATATCCCTTTTGAGGTGAGGCTGACGATCGCCGCCGCGATCGGCAGCGCGTCGAGCAAGGCATCATCATCCACCGTCGCCAGCGCAAGACTGGAGCACGCTTTGTCCGCCGAACGCGCGCCTGATAGCGCCTGGCGACGATGTGCTGCAGCCTGCATCCGATGGCTATGGGCTAATCGGGTTAATTCTCTGTTGCTATGGGTTTAATCGCCTCGCGCAGCGCCGAAAACATATTGCTGCGGGGAAATCCGACCGGCGGCATCCGCCCTGCCGCGCCGCGCGCCGCGCGCCACGCGCCCAGGTCACTCTCGGTTCGCGTCCGCTTGCTCTCGCCGCCCATCGACCAGCTCAGCCCGTCGGCAAGCCTGAACGCGACCGCATCGGCCAGCCCGCCATCGCGATAACGCTGCAACTGCACCCCTTGCCCGCGGCCCAGTTCGGGCAGCTCGGCCAGCGGAAATACCAGCAATTTTCGGTTCTCGCCGATCACCGCCACCGAATCCGCCTCGGCCGCGATTGGCTTGAACAGCACGACCTTCGCGCCGGGCTTCAGATTGACCAATTGCTTGCCCTTGCGCGTCTCGGCCAGCGTCGCCTCCCCGCTCGTCACGAACCCGCGTCCGTCGCTTGCCGCGACCAGCAATTTCATCCCCGGCCTGATCACCATCAGCGCCGCGATCCCGACCTCGCCATCAAGATCGATCAGCAATCGCACCGGCTCGCCGAACCCGCGCCCGCCGGGCAATGTGTCCCCGCCCAGCGGATAGACCCGGCCATAGACGCCGAGCAGCAGCAGCCGGTCGGTGGTCGAGGCGTGGAGCACATGATCGGCCCCGTCACCCTCGCGATATTTGAGCGTCTCGGCCTCGGCCGGGTCGACGTGCCCCTTCATCCCGCGGATCCAGCCGCGCTGCGACAGGATCACCGTGATCGGCTCTTTCTCGATCATCGCCGACCAGTCGATCTCCTGGCGAGCCACCACTTCCTCGATCCGCGTCCGCCGCGCGCCCAGCGCGGTCTCGGGCGCATAGCGCACCCTCAATTCGCCCAGATCGCGCTTCAGCCGGGTCCGCTGCCGCGCCGGGCTCTCGACCAGCTTGGCCAGCTCGTCGCGCTCCTTCGCCAGCTTGGCCCGCTCCTTGCCGATCTCCAGCTCCTCCAGCCGCCGCAAGCTGCGCAGCCGCATGTTGAGGATCGCCTCGGCCTGGCGCTCATTCAATCCGAACTCGGCGATCATCACCGTCTTGGGTTCGTCCTCGGTGCGGATGATCGCGATCACCCGGTCGAGGTTGAGGAACGCGACCAGAAACCCGTCGAGCAATTCCAGCCGGTCGTCGATCTTGCCGATCCGCACTTCCGAGCGCCGGACGATCACCTCGATCTGGTGCGCCAGCCACGCCGTCAGCGCCTGCTTCAGGCTCATCACCCCCGGGGTGCGCGTCTTGTCGAGCACATTGAGATTGAGCGGGAAGCGCACCTCGAGGTCGGTCAGCCGGTACAGGCTCTCAAGCAGCAATTGCGGATCGACCGTCCGGCTGCGCGGCTCCAATACCACCCGCACTGCCGTGTCGCTCTCGTCGCGCACATCGGCCAGGATCGGCAGTTTCTTGTCCGCGATCAGCCCCGCGATCGCCTCGATCAATCGCCCCTTGGGCACCCCGTACGGGATCTCGTGGACCAGCAGATGCCACCCCCCGCCCTTCTCGCGCTCGACCGTAATCGTCGCGCGCAGGCGAAAGCTCCCGCGTCCGGTCGCATAGGCCTGCGCGATCGACTCCTTGCTGTCGACCAGCACCCCGCCGGTCGGAAAGTCGGGCCCCGCGACAAAGTCCATCAGCGCCGCGTCGCTCGCATGCGGGCTGTCGATCAGATGCATCGCGGCGTCGATCAGCTCGGCGGCGTTGTGCGGCGGGATCGAGGTCGCCATCCCGACCGCGATCCCGCTCGATCCGTTGGCGAGCAGGTTCGGGAACAGCCCGGGAAAGACCTCGGGCTCTTCCTCCTCCCCATTATAGGTCGACTTGAAATCGACCGTGCCCTCGTCGAGCCCGGCCATCAGCTCGGTCGCGGTTTTGGTCAGCCGCGCCTCGGTGTAGCGATAAGCGGCGGCATTATCGCCATCGATGTTGCCGAAATTGCCCTGCCCGTCGACCAGGGGATAGCGCAGCGAAAAGCTCTGCGCGAGCCGGACCATCGCGTCATACACCGACTGGTCGCCGTGCGGATGATATTTGCCGATCACATCGCCGACCACGCGGGCGCATTTCTTGTAACCGCTCGCCGGATCAAGCTTCAACAACCGCATCGCCCACAGCAAGCGGCGATGGACCGGCTTCAACCCATCGCGGACATCGGGCAGCGAGCGCGCGGTGATCGTCGACAGCGCATAGACCAGATAGCGCTCGGACAAAGCCGCCTCGAACGGAACTTCAATCTCGGATTCGGGGGTCGGTTGCATGAGCGAGCCCTAGCAAGCACTTCAACCCGCCGCCACACCCCAACCGTCACCCCGGACTTGATCCGGGGCCCGCCTTGTTCTGTGGACGAACCGCCCCACCCCGTTCGCCCCGAGCGCAGC
>JANPMU010000294.1:0-10648 GCA_031427095.1 Sphingomonas sp. | reverse complement strand
GGCGAGCTTGACCCGCAACTCATTGAAAATGCGCTTAGACCTTTGTGGGCATGCTGGGCAGCGCTGCTCGCGGCGCGTGGCCAACGCCAGCCGCTTGAGCTCGACATTCCCGAGCGGCGCGTGGTGCTCGACGAGAAAGGGCGGATTCTGTCGGTCGCGGCGCGCGAGCGGCTCGACGCGCACCGATTGGTCGAGGATTATATGATCGCCGCCAATGTCGCGGCTGCACGAGCGCTTGAGGCGAAGAAGGCGCCGGTGATGTACCGGGTCCACGAGACCCCCGGCCGCGAGAAGCTTGTCGCGCTCAAGGATTATCTCGCGACGTTCGGGGTCGAGTTCGCGCTTGGCCAGGTGGTCCGCCCGGCGACCTTCAACCATATCATCGAGCGGGTCGGCGATGCCGAGTTTCGCCAAGAAGTCATGGAGCAGGTGCTGCGTACCCAGATGCAGGCGCGCTACGGCCCCGAAACGCTCGGCCATTTCGGGCTTGCACTGGGCAGCTATGCGCATTTCACTTCGCCCATCCGCCGCTATGCCGATTTGCTGGTCCACCGCGCACTGGTCAGCGCCTACAGGCTTGGCGAGGGCGGGTTGCCGGGCGGCGAGGGTGAGCAATTCGCGCGAATCGGCGAGGCGATCTCGCTGCTCGAGCGGCGCGCGATGGAGGCCGAGCGTGACACCGTCGACCGCTATGTCGCGGCGTTCCTCGCCGACCGCGTCGGGCAATTGGTCGACTGCCGGATCACCGGGGTCCAGCCGTTCGGCTTCTTCGCCACGGTCGAGAATTTGGGTGGCGACGGGCTGGTGCTCGCGGCGACGCTGGGCAACGAATATTTCCGCTATGACGAAAAGGCGCGGCAGTTGGTCGGCGACGACACCGGCGAGATCTATCGCGTCGGGCAGCGGTTGCAGCTTCGGCTCGCGGAGGCCAATCCGGCATCGGGCGCGCTGCGCTTTGAACTTCCCGAGGGCAAGGGCGCCCCGCCGCCCGATCGGCGCGACCGTATGCGCACGACGATGAAGCGCGGTCGCCCGGCCAATATCCGCCATCGCGGACGATCGTCGCGCTGAGCAACCTATCGTCGGCCTCATGCATTGTGCGTCCATGACCAGACACCGCATCGCCGTGATCGTCGGCAGCCTCCGCGAAGGTTCGATCAACCGCAAGATCGCCAAGGCGATGATCGCTGCGGCGCCCGCCAACCTCGACTGCAGCATGATCGAAATCGGCGATCTGCCGCTTTACAATAGCGATCTCGACGGCGACCCGCCCGCGCCCTGGACCGTGTTCCGCGAGGCGGTTCGCGGGGCCGACGGCGTGTTGTTCGTCACGCCCGAATATAATCGCTCGATTCCGGGCGCGCTCAAGAATGCGATCGATGTCGGTTCGCGGCCATATGGCAAGAGCGTTTTTTCAACGAAGCCCGCAGCGGTGGTCAGCGTCTCCCCCGGCGCGATCGGCGGATTCGGCGCCAACCACCAATTGCGTCAGGCGTGCGTGTTCCTCGACATGCCGGTGATGCAACAACCCGAGAGCTATCTTGGCGGGGTCAATGACAAGTCGTTCGATGGCGCGGGCAGCCTCGCCGAAGGGCCGCTCAAGGATCTGGTCGGCAAGATCGCCGCAGCCTTCGCCAATTGGGTCGGGCTGATCCACGCCGGCCGCGCTTCGCTCGCCAGCGGTTCGGCGGGGTCGTCGGGCAATTGAGGGTCAGAGCTTGGGCAGGGTCACGCCCTTTTGCCCCATATATTTGCCGGCGCGGTCGGCATAGCTCGTCTCGCACGGCTCATTGCCTTTGAGGAACAGGAACTGGCAGGCGCCTTCATTGGCGTAAATCTTCGCCGGGAGCGGGGTGGTGTTGGAGAATTCCAAGGTGACATGGCCCTCCCAGCCGGGCTCGAGCGGGGTGACGTTGACGATAATCCCGCAGCGCGCATAGGTCGATTTGCCAAGGCAGATGACCAATACGTCGCGCGGCACCCGGAAATATTCGATGGTGCGGGCGAGCGCGAAACTGTTGGGCGGGATGATGCAGCAATCGGTCTTGCGATCGACAAAGCTGTTGGCCGCGAAGTCCTTGGGATCGACGATCGCTGAATCGACGTTGGTGAAGATCTTGAATTCGTCGGCGACCCGCGCGTCATAACCGTAGGACGACAGGCCATAGCTGATGCAGCCATCGGCCCGCTGGGCCTCTACGAACGGCTCGATCATGCGGTGCTGCTGGGCCTGCTCGCGAATCCAGCGGTCGGATTGAATACTCATGGGTCGGTGGGTAGCGGTCCGCTCCGTTCTCGTCATCCCCGTGGAAGCGGGGACCCAGATTCTTTTTTGACGCCGGGTTCCCGCTTCCGTGGGAATGACGGCGTGGTTTTCCACGAACCGCCCACAATTCGGCACACGGAAATTCTCGCCGTCGGGTAGTGGAGCATGACCGGGAGGTATAGCATAAGCCCATGGCCGAAATCTTCCGAATCACCGATCCCGCCGCGACTCCTGTCGCGCCGTCATTGCCGCAGAATATCGAGGCGGAGGCGGCCCTGTTGGGCGCGATGATGATCGACAATCGGCTGGTCGAGGACGTCCAGCTCAAACTCAAAGCGCTGCATTTCTTCGAGCCGCTTCATGGACGGATCTACGACGCGATCCTGCGCATGACCGACAAGAATATGGTCGCCAACCCGGTTACGCTGCGCCCGATTTTCGACGCCGACGAGGCGATGAAGGAGGTCGGCGGGCCGGCTTATCTCGCGCAATTGACCGGCTCGGGCGCGGCAATCATCGGTGCGCGCGATTTCGCGATCCAGATCTACGACCTCGCTTTGCTCCGCGCGTTGATCGGGGTCGGGCGCGAAATGGTTGAAGGCGCGCTGGACACCAGCGAGGAGGTCGCCCCGCTGGCCCAGATCGAACGCGCCGAGACCGAACTCTACAAGGTCGCCGAAGAGGGCGGCAACGAGAGCAAGGTCAAATCGTTCGGCGAGGCGACCCGGCTGGCATTGGAAATGGCCGAGCGCGCGCTGAACAGCGGCGGTCATCTGTCGGGGGTAACGACCGGGATCGACGGGATCAATTCAAAGATCGGCGGGCTTCACCGTTCCGATCTGACCATTCTCGCCGGTCGCCCCGGCATGGGCAAGACATCGCTCGCGACCAACATCGCATTCTCCGCCGCGCAACGCTTTTCGCGCGATATCGAGGACGGCATCGATGCGAGCAAATCGGCCGGGGCGGGGGTCGCCTTCTTCAGCCTCGAAATGTCCGCCGATCAGCTCGCCACGCGGATCCTCGCCGAGCAATCGGGAATCAGTTCCGAAAATCTGCGCATGGGCAAGATCAGCCAGCAGGACTTCCGCAACCTCGCGCGCGCGGCGGGCGAACTGCAGGGGCTGCCGCTGTACATTGACGATACGCCGGGACTGACGATTGCCGCGCTGCGCGCCCGCGCGCGGCGGCTGAAGCGTCAGAAGGGCATCGGCATGGTCGTCGTCGATTACCTCCAATTGCTCCAGGGCACCGGCAAGGGCGGCGCGAACGAGAATCGCGTCCAGGAAATTTCGGAGATCAGCCGCGGTCTGAAACAGCTCGCCAAGGAACTCGATTTGCCGGTGCTCGCTTTGTCGCAGTTGAGCCGGGCCGTCGAGCAGCGTGAGGACAAGCGCCCGCAACTGTCCGATTTACGCGAATCGGGGTCGATCGAACAGGACGCCGACAAAGTCCAGTTCGTCTATCGCGGGGAATATTATGTCGCCTCGCGCGAGCCCAAGCGCCCGGGCGAGAGCGACGACGCCAAAGTGCATGAGGCGCATGAACAATGGATGCGCGACATGGAAGCGGTCTACCAGACCGCCGAACTGATCGTCGCCAAGCAGCGCCACGGCTCCACCGGCAAGGTGCGGATGAAATTCGACAGCCGGGTGACCAAGTTCAGCGACGCCGCCGACGAGAATTATCTTCCCGAAATGCGCGGCTAGGCTGGGACCAGGCGATGGAAGCGCCTGCTGATTTTCCGGTAATTCCACTCAGGGAGGCGGCGCGGGTGTGGGCGCGGATCGCCTTGCTGTCGTTCGGCGGGCCGGCCGGGCAGATTGCGCTGATGCACCGCGTTCTGGTCGAGGAAAAGCGCTGGATCGACGAGGACCGGTTCCTCCACGCGCTCAATTTCTGCATGCTACTTCCGGGGCCCGAGGCGCAGCAGCTCGCGACCTATATCGGCTGGCTGATGCACAAGGTTCGCGGCGGGCTGATCGCGGGGGCGTTGTTCATTCTGCCGGGGATGATCGCGATCATGGCGTTGTCGTGGATTTATGTGCTGTTCGGCGCGTCGCGGGCGGTCGAGGGGTTGTTCTTCGGTTTGAAGGCGGCGGTGATCGCGCTGGTGCTCGACGCGGTCCGGCGGATCGCGGGGCGGGCGCTCAAGAGCAACGCGCTTCGGGCGATCGCGATCGCGGCGTTCCTCGCGATCTTCCTGTTCGCGGTGCCGTTTCCGCTGATCCTCATCGCCGCAGGCCTCGCCGGGCTGATTGCCCGCAGGTTCGGCGCGACGGAATTTGTCACGCGCGGCCATGCGCCGTTTGGGTCGGGGGCGGGGACGAGCCTGCTCGGCGATTCGATTCCCGATCATGCACGGGCCGGCTCGGCGCGCACATGGGGCACCACCGCGATCCTGCTCGTCCTCTGGCTCGCGCCGGTCGCCTTGCTCGCGGCTTGGCTTGGACCCGATAATATCTTCACCCGAATCGCGATATTCTTTTCGCAGATGGCGGTGGTGACTTTCGGCGGGGCTTACGCGGTGCTTGCCTATGTCGCCCAGCAGGCGGTCGAGGGGTTCGGCTGGCTTGCGCCGGGCGAAATGCTCGACGGTCTGGCGATGGCCGAGACGACCCCGGGACCGCTGATCATGGTCACCCAGTTCGTCGCCTTCATGGGAGCATTTCGCGCCGAAACGGGGCTGTCGCCATTGCTTGCTGCGACCCTCGGCGGATTGCTCGCGACCTGGGTCACCTTCGTGCCCTGCTTCATATGGATCTTCGCCGGAGCGCCTTATGCCGAGCGGCTGCGCGGCAATCGCGCGGTCGCTGCAGCGCTGTCGGCGATCACCGCCGCCGTGGTCGGGGTGATCGCCAATCTCGGGCTGTGGTTCGCGCTTCATAGCTTGTTCGGGCGGAGCGTGGAATGGCGCGGGGTCGCGCTTCCGGTGCTCACGAGTGTCGATCCGGCGGCGCTGGCGCTGACGCTTGGAGCGGTGGTCGCGGTGCTGCGATTCAGGCTTGGCCCGGCATTGCTGCTTGGCGGCTGCGCCGTGCTCGGGCTGGCTTGGCGCCTGCTCGCCTAATTGGCGAGACCGGTGGGATCGCGGAGGCCCTGGTCGATCGCCGCGCGCGCAATCTCCGCTTCGCTGCTGGTGACCGGGTAAGCGCAATAATCGGCGGCGTAATAAGCGCTCGGGCGGTGGTTGCCGCTCAGGCCGATGCCCCCGAACGGAGCGCTCGACGGCGCGCCGTTGGTGGGCTTGTTCCAGTTGATCACGCCGGCGCGGACATTCGCCCAGAAGCGGTCGTAAAGCTCGGGGCTTCCCCCGACCAGGCTCGCGGCGAGGCCGAAGCGGGTATTGTTCGCCTCGTCGATCGCGGCGTCGAAATCCTTGACCCGGATCATCTGCAGCACCGGCCCGAACAATTCCTCGTCCGGCCGGTCCTTGGCGTCGGTCACGTCGATCAGCGCCGGGGTGAGGTAGGGCCGTTCCTCATATGGCCGGTCGAGCCGACGGATCGGCTTGCCGCCCTTGATCATCAGTTCGACCCACTGGTCCTGGAGATAATCCGCGGCGGCGCAATCGATCACCGGTCCCATGAACGGCTGCGGGTCGGCGTGGGGGTGGTCGATCATGATCCGGTCGATCAGCTTGACGATCGCCTCGACCAGTGGGCCTTCCTGCCCATCTTCGACGATCAGCCGCCGCGCTGCGGTGCAACGCTGCCCGGCGGAGAGATAGGCCGACTGGACCGCGATGGTCGCTGCAGCGGGGATGTCCTTCGCCTGCCACACGACCAGCGGATTATTGCCGCCAAGCTCGAGCGCGAGCATCTTGTGCGGGGTCTCGGCGAACTGGCGGTGAAGCGCTTGTCCGACGCGCGCCGATCCGGTGAACAACAGCCCGTCGATTCCCGGCTCGCTGGCCAGCGCGCGGCCTTCGTCGGGCCCGCCGATGAGCAGCCGGACGACGCCTTCGGGGATCCCCGCGGCATGATAGCATTCGACCAGTAAGGCCCCGCTCGCCGGCGTCTTCTCGGACGGTTTGAACACCACCGCATTGCCCGCGAGCAGCGCCGGGACGATGTGGCCGTTGGGAAGGTGCGCGGGGAAATTATACGGGCCGAGCACGGCCATCACGCCATGCGGCTTGTGGCGCACCGCGACCTTGTTGCCGAGCGCGGCTTCAAGCCGCCGCTGCGGGGTGCGTTCGGAATAGGCATTGATCGAAATCTCGACCTTGCCCACGACCGCCGCGACTTCGGTCTTGGCTTCCCAATAGGGCTTGCCGGTTTCGCGCGCGATCAGGTCGGCGAAAGCCTGCTCGCGCTTGCGCACTTCGTTGGCGAAGCGGCGCAACGCCTCGCTGCGGTATGACACGGAATGTGCCGCCCATGCCGGCCAGGCGGCGCGCGCGGCGGCGACCTCACGCGTCGAGTCGCCGATCTGGCCCGACCAGATTTCCGCGCCCGTCGCCGGTTCGGTCGAAATCAGTTGATCGGCCATTAACCCCTCCGCTGGGGCCGAAGCTCCACCATGTTCGCCTGATGCGGTCAAGCGTCGGTGTCGCAAGCCATGGCTTCGCCCATGCGGCGGATCGCGGCGACCTTGGCATTGAACGGTGCCCAGTCGTCGTCGCGGTCGATCGCCGCCCAGATCGCCTCGACCTCCTCGATGTGCATCGAACAGGGTGCCGTGTCCGCCCAATAGGGATGAATTGCCGGTCGGACGCGGCCATCGAGTTGCTGCGCAAATGTCCGGAATGGTTCGGTGGCATAGGTTGTTCCGCCCGGATCTCGCCCGCCGCGCCAGTCGAAGAACAGGCGGTCGATACCAACCGCACGCGATTGCAACGCCTTGATCAAAGCTGCGGTGAGGGGGCGATCCTCGGCCGGTCCGCGCGGTGCAATCCCGATCCGCGCAAGCAGCGCCTCGACCAGCGCAACCTCGAATCGCGGCCCCCAATCGGCAAGGATCCGGGACAATGCAGGGGCTTCACCGATCAGCGCCAGACAGCCCGCGAGCTGCGCGACATCCCAATGGATCGCCTCGGGCTGGCGTCCGAATGCATAAAGACCGCCTTCATCAAAATAGGCTGCGGTGAATTGCTCGTCCCAATCGGGAGTGAAGCGCCACGGGCCGTAATCGAAGCTCTCGCCGGTGATATTGATGTTGTCGCTGTTAAGGACGCCATGAACAAACCCCGCCGCCATATACGATGCGGCCAGTTTCGCGGTCGCGCCGACGGCGAGATCGAACAGGCGGGCAGCGTTGATCTTGTCATCATCGGTCGGAACGTCGTCGAACAAGTGGGTGAGACAATAGCGGCTGAGCCTGGCAAGGCTTGCGGAATCCTCGAAGAAGGCCAGCCGCTGGAATGTGCCGATCCGGACGTGGCTGTGGCTCAGCCGTGTGAGGACCGCCGAGCGGGTCGGCGAAGGCTCGTCGCCGCGATGAAGCGCCTCGCCGGTTTCGACCAGCGCGAAACTCTTCGATGTGTTGACCCCCAAAGCCTCGAGCATTTCGGTCGCGAGGACTTCGCGCACCCCGCCCTTGAGCGTCAGCCGGCCGTCGCCGCGGCGGCTCCATGGAGTTGTCCCGCTGCCCTTGGTGCCAAGGTCGAGCAAGCGTCCGGACTCATCGCGAAGCTGGGCGAACAGGAAGCCGCGCCCGTCACCGAGATCGGGATTATAATGGCGGAACTGGTGCCCGTGATAGCGCAGTGCGAGCGGCTGCGGGATATTGTCGCCGATCGGTTCGAACCGGCAGAAATGTTTGATCCAATCCGTCTCGTCCAGAGCCTCCAGGCCAATATGATTGGCCCAGCGCCGGTTGGCGAAGCGCAGTATCGCCGCCGGAAAACGCGCGGGCGCGACGGCATCATAAAATTCTTCGCCGAGCTCGAAAATGCGCGGGTCGGGGCGATAGGCTTGCGGCAGGTTCATTGCGCCGCAATAGGGGACGCCAGGCGAAGGGGAAACTGCGGATGACAACATGGACTGACCGATATTATACGAGCAGCGACGGCTTGCGGCTCCATTACCGTGACCATGACGGCCCCGCTGATCGCCCGCCGATCATCTGCCTGCCCGGGTTGACCCGCAACGCGCGCGATTTCGAACCGGTCGCGGATCGATTCGCGGGCGAGTGGCGCCTGCTTTCGCTCGATTTTCGCGGACGCGGCCTCAGCGATCATGACCCGCAGCCCGAACGCTATCTGCCCGTGACCTACGCTGCGGACGTGATCGAACTGCTCGACCAGCTGGGCATCGACCGCGCGGTTGTTCTGGGCACGTCGCTCGGCGGGATCGTGACGATGCTGCTTGGCGCAAAGGCCCACCACCGGATCGCGGGCGCGATGCTCAACGATGTCGGACCCGAGATTGACCAGCGCGGGATCGACCGGATCCAATCCTATGTCGGTCGCGCGAGAGAATTTGCCGGCTGGGAGGCGATGGCCGCCGCGCTCGCCGCCAAGAACGCCGACATCTATCCGGCTTATGACGCGGCGCAGTGGCTGCGTTTCGCGCAGCGCGTGTCGGTCGAACGCGATGGGTGCATCATGTTCGATTATGACATGGCCATCGCCGGCAACTTCGCCCCCCCCACCGATCAACCCGCGACCGCGATCTGGCCGCTTTACGAGACTTTGGCGGGATTTCCGCTGCTGATCCTGCGCGGCGAACTCAGCGACCTGCTCGACGCGAAGGTCGCCCGTCAAATGGCCGCTACGCTCCCGGATGCGGAGTTGGTCACCGTTCCGGGCGTGGGGCACGCCCCCGCGCTCGATGAACCCGAAGCGATCGCGGCGATCGAGCGTTTGCTGGCGCGGGTGTCAACGGCTCGCCTGTCGACGGGTCCGTGATGAAAAGGCACGTCTTGGAGTCTGTTCAGTAAGACGGCGCCGGCCCGCTCCCCCACCAGCGACGCTGAAACAAACTTTAGCCCGCGATCCGCCGAAGTTTGGCCAGTGCAGGAGTGTCCCCTTCGTCCGGAGCGATGGTGGCGGCGAACGTCCCGTCGCGACCGAACAGGAAAACGCTGGCGCTGTGATCGACGCTATAGCCGCCGCCGGGCTGCTCGACCCTGGCCGAGAAAATACCGAACTGCCGCTTCACCTGGTTGATTTGCGCCGCTGACCCGGTCAGGCCGATCACCGGTGTGTCGAACAAGGCGGTATAGCGACCGACCTCCTGCGGTCCGTCGCGCTCCGGATCGACCGTCACGAAAATAATCGCGAAGCGGTCGTCGCCGAGCTGACGCCGGAGCCGCGCGAGCCGCGCCAGCGTCGTCGGGCAGACATCGGGGCAATGGGTGAAGCCAAAGAAGATCGCGAATGGCTGGCCGGCAAGTCTGGCACTCGAGTAGGGTTGACCATCGCCGGCCACCAATGTGAACGGCCCACCGATCGCCAGCGGCCGGGACGCTGGCGCGTCCCGCGGTGGCTCGCGCAGCAGCATGAACGCAAGCCCGACCCCGACCAGCACAACGGCCAGCCAAAGCAACCGGCGGATTAAGCGCAGACTCATCGCGCCATGGCCGCTTCCACCACGATCACCGCCGTTTTGGGACCCGATCTGGCGAAGCGCAATGTCGCGGGAATCCGTTCGCCCGGACGGAGCGGGGCAGCGAGACCCGTCAGCATGATGTGGACGCCATTGGGGGCAAGTCGCACGGTCGCGTTCCCGGGAATCGCCAAACCCGTTTCCAGCGCACGCATCCGCATCACGCCCTGATCGATCGACGACGCGTGCAGGCTCGCCGCAGCAGCGCGCGAGACCGTAACCGAGATCAGGCGATCATCGCCGGCAGCGCGATTGACGATCATCAAATAGGCCGCCGCAGACGACGCGCCAGTCGGCGTCGCGCGGGCCCAGCCGCGCTCCACGCTGATCGCCGGGTCGGGCTTCGCGCCGCACGCGGTCAGCAATGCCGCCGCGCAAATCAGGATCAATTTCATTCGGACGCGTCAATCATGAACAAAATGTTGGGTGAAAAGCGGGACCGCTATCGGGTAGAGCATCTGGCGCCGCGCCTCAATTGCCCGCCGCACCGCTCAAGCGCGTTCCTGTGCGCGTTACTGCGCGTATTGGACATATTGTTTGGCGAACAGAAGATACTCCTTGTTCCAGCAGAATTCGCACCACCCGGTTCCCGGCGTCCCGTCAACCGTGACGGTGGTGGCGCCTTCGTTGAGCAAGATCATCGGATCGGCGATATACTGGAACTTGGCGTAGACGACGCACCTGATCTCCGTAGACCGGCCCGCTGAATCCACCACCGTCACGTCGAAGTTATTATGGTGCATGTTTTCGTCGAATTCGAAATCGTAATCGATGCTCCTGACCTCCGCCATGCGCCCGTCCTTGAAGACGAAACCGCGCAGCACGACCT
>JANPMU010000293.1:0-3477 GCA_031427095.1 Sphingomonas sp. | reverse complement strand
AGCTGCCACCGCCACTGCGGGTCCGGTGCACCGATCAGCAAAGCGGACGTGAAGCGGCGCTGGATGTCGCCGAGGCGATCGAGGCAATCGTCGAAGGCGCGCTGGTGCAGAAACAGGGCCGGACCCTGGCGAGCGGCGCGGTCTCGGCGGAGCGCCCTCAGGCGACGGTCGAACAACGGCTCTGTCACCCAAGCGCTTGTGCGCCGCGCCGCAGCGCGCGACAAGCACCGCCATGGAGCTGCGTGTCTTGGCCTCGCGACTGGCGAAACCGCTGATCGATTTTGCGCTTCCGCCGCGCTGTGCCGCATGCGGCCATATTGTCGATGAAGTCGGCAGCTTTTGCGCAGCGTGCTGGACCAAGATCGAGTTTCTGGGCGCGGGCGGGTGCGAGCGCTGCGGCATCCCGCTTGAGGCGACCGACGCCGAAATTTGCGCGGCATGCATGGCGCAGCCTTCACCGGTCGATCGGATGCGGGCCGCAGTGGCTTATGGCGAAATTGCGCGGTCTCTCGCGCTGCGTTTGAAATATGGCCGGAAGACAGCGCTCGCTGCGACCATGGCGCGGTTCATGGCGGTGCACCTGGGTGACCCACCAGCGGGAAGCATCGTCGTACCCGTACCGTTGCACCGCCGCCGACTTTGGAGCCGCGGGTTTAATCAGGCGGCGCTGCTTGCGCGGGAAGTGGCGCGGCTGCGGGATATTGACGTCGATTGCCGCATGCTGGTGCGATCCCGTTCGACCCCGCCGCTGAAGCATATGGGTCTGGCCCAGCGGCGACGAATCGTCGCGGGTGCCTTTGCGGTGGCGGACAAGCGGACGGTCGCGGGGCGCACGATCATCCTTGTCGATGACGTGCTGACCACCGGAAGCACCGCTGGCGCCTGTGCTCGGACACTCAAGCGGGCAGGCGCGGAGCGGGTCGAACTGATCAGTTGGGCAAGGGTGGTGCGCCCGGCGCAGATCATGCGTTAAGGAGAGCCAGGAAGCGGATGAAGGAGCGGACATAAGTGACCAGGGTGGAAATCTATGCAAAGACGACTTGCTCGTTCTGCATCCGGGCGCGGGCCTTGCTCGATCGGAAGAACGCCAATGCCGAAGTGACGATCATCGATCAGGGCGGACCGAAAAGGGATGAAATGATCGAGCGCGCCGGCGGAAGGATGACTGTCCCGCAGATATTCATTGGCGGCAAACATATCGGCGGGTGCGACGACCTCGTGCGGCTCGACCAGTCGGGCCGGCTTGACGAGCTTCTGGCAGCCTGACGATGGTGCGAGTCGCGTTATTCCAGGCGCAAAGCGGGATTGACCCGGCGCGCAACGCTGACGCGCTGGTTGTGGCGATCAACGAGGCAAAGGCGGGCGGGGCAGTGATATTGTTCACGCCGGAGATGTCGGGATTGCTCGATCGCGATCGGGCGCGGGCGGCTGGACAGGTGCGCTCCGAGGATCAGGATATAGTGCTCAGGGCGGTGCGGGATGCGGCGCGCGAGGCCCGGATCTGGGTTCAGCTGGGCTCGCTCGCGCTGACGGGTGACGACGACAAGCTCGCCAATCGCGGCTTCCTGATCGATGATCGGGGCACCGTGCGCGGCCGCTATGACAAGATTCATTTGTTCGATGTCGATCTGCCGACCGGCGAGAGTTGGCGAGAGTCGGCGGCATATCGCGCTGGGGAGCAAGCCGTCCTGGTCGAGAACACTCCGGTCGGAAAGCTGGGGCTGACGATCTGTTATGATTTGCGCTTCCCGGCGCTGTTCGCGGCGCTGGCCGAAGCCGGAGCGCAGGTCATCGCGGTCCCCGCAGCGTTCACCGTCCCGACCGGCAAGGCGCATTGGGAGGTGCTGTTGAGGGCGCGGGCGATCGAGGCGGGATGCTTCATCATCGCGGCGGCGCAAGGCGGGCGACACGAGGATGGACGCGAGACCTATGGCCACAGTCTGGTGGTCGACCCGTGGGGCGAAGTGCTGATCGACATGGGCGATGGGTCGGGGGTCGGATTTGCCGAGATCGAGCTGGAACGGATCGACGAGGTGCGGCGACGGATCCCGGCGCTGAATCATCGGCGGTCGATCGGAGCGGTCGAGCGGAATTGATAAAGCGGGCCGCGCTGACTATCGCAAGCGGGGAGTGGCTCCGTAGCTCAGCAGGATAGAGCGACGGTTTCCTAAACCGCAGGTCGGGGGTTCGAGTCCCTCCGGGGCCACCAAGATTTTCCTCTATTCCTCAATGAGTTGGGAACAAGCCTGATGCGTTCGTCGGCCGTCGCGATCGTCGGCGCAGGGTTTTCGGGAACGATGCTCGCAGCGCAGCTCGCCCGGCGGGGGATCAAGAGCGTGCTGATCGAGGGCGCGGGTCGCGCCGGGCTGGGGACGGCTTTTTCGACCCGCGAAGCGGCGCATCTGCTCAACGTGCCGGCCGACACGATGAGCGCGTGGGCCGATGATCCGGACCATTTCGCGCGGGTCGTGGAGGCCCATGGCGGGACCGCCCAGGATTTCGCCGAGCGGCGCGAGTTCGGAATATATCTGAGCGCGATCCTCGACGAGGCGCTGGCCAGCGGGCTGGTCGAACTGATCGAAGCCCGCGCGGTGGCGGCGCGGCGTGAAGGCGACGGGTGGCGGATCGCCATCGAGGGCAAGCGAACGGTCGTGGCGGATGCGCTGGCGCTGGCACAGGGCAACCAGCCGCCCGAATCGCTGTATGGGACCGGGCATCTGGGCGGCGACATGTTCGTCAATAATCCGTGGAGCGCGGACAGCGCGGCGGCGATCGCGCGGGTCGCCGAAAGCGATGGCGACGTGCTGATCGTCGGGACCGGGCTGACCATGATCGACATGCTGCTGTCGCTCGACGCGGCGGGGCATCGCGGACGCATCGTCGCGCTGTCGCGGCGCGGGCAAGTGCCGCGCGCACATATGGATTTCGTGCCGGCGCCGGTTGCGCTGGACGCGGTGCCGCAGGGCAATGTCGCGGCGCTGTGGCGCTGGCTGCGGCGGCAGGCGGGCGAAGTCGGGTGGCGCGCGGCGGTCGATTCGCTTCGCCCGCATAGCCAGACGCTGTGGAGCATGATGGGTCAGGCCGAGCAAAGGCGGTTCGTTCGGCATGCGCGGCCGTGGTGGGACGTCCATCGGCATCGCATCGCGCCCGAAGTGTCGGCGCGGCTGAAGCGGATGATCGGTGAGGGGCGGCTGGAGATTGTCGCCGGGCGGGTGACGGGGATGCGCGAGGACGCGGGCGAATTGGTGGTAAGCTATAATCGGCGGAACATGCCGACCCCCGACTCCATCTGCGAGCGGGACGGGAGGTTTGGCGCGGCGTTTAATTGCACCGGACCGTTGGGGGCGATGGCGCGGACCCGCGACCCGTTGCTGCGGCAAATGATCGATCAGGGGTTGGTTTCGATCGAGCCGTTGGGGATGGGGGTGGCGGTCGATGATAGGGGCCGCGCGGGGGAGCGGTTGTGGGCTCTGGGCC
>JANPMU010000292.1:0-2254 GCA_031427095.1 Sphingomonas sp. | reverse complement strand
CAGCAAATGGCGCTGGAACACGACGTCGATGGTCTGCAGGTAAAATTCCGCAGTCATGTCGCACACCGAGCGATATTCTTCATAGAATCCGCGCGTCAGATCGGCGCTCTCGTCATCGCCGACGACCAGATGTTTGAACATCTCCCAGTGCGAAACCATGTGGCCGCCAAGGTTCATGGTCATGAACCCGGCGAGCTGCAGGAAGCCCGGATAGACCTTTCGTCCGCTGCCCGGATAGACCATCGGAACGGTCGCGATGACATTCTGCTTGAACCAGCCATGGGATCGCTGGGTCGCCAGAGTGTTGACCGCGGTCGGCGCCTCGCGGGTGTCGACCGGACCGCCCATCATCGTCAGCGTCAGCGGGCGCAGCGGGTGCTTGTCGCCGTTCATCAGCGCCACCGCAGCCAGCGCCGGGACCGACGGCTGGCACACCGCGAGCAAATGCGCGCGCCCCTTGCCCTGACCCGCGGCCTTCGACCGCTCGCCGATCACCTCGAGGAAGCCGATCAGATAATCGACATAATCGTCGAGATCGAAGGTGCCGTCCTTGGTCGGAACCAGCTTCGCATCGCGCCAGTCGGTGATGTACACGTCATGCTTGGGCAGCAACCGCTCGACCGTCCCGCGCAGCAGCGTCGCATAATGGCCCGACATCGGCGCCACGATCAGCAATTTTGGCGCGGCCTCGCAGCCTTCGCGGACAAAATGCCTGAGCTGGCCAAACGCCTTGCGGGCCAGGATTTCCTCGGTGACCGGGACGATCCTGCGTCCGATGACGGTCGTGCCGAGCCCGAATTCCGGCTTGCCGCGCGTCGCCGCGACATGCGCGAACACACCCAGGCTTGCCGCGACCACCGGTCCCATCGAGCTATATCTGATCGGATTGGCGGGATTATTGAGCCATCCGGCGCCGAGGCCCGCGAGGTGGCTTGCCCCGGCAAGCAACGATCGTTGGACTTCATAGGCACCGTACAGCATCCAGACCTCATGATTGATTGAACCGAGAGCGCTGATGTGGCCCGCAAATGCTCGGGCGGCAAGGATAAATGCTGCGGTTGCACAATCAACTGGCCGTGCGAGCGCACAGACGCCATCTTCTGCCGTGTTTGTGGGGGATCGCCGGTCTTCGCTGGCAATGACGGTGGACCCGATTGAGCAACCCCCGCCCCCCTGCTAGGTCCGCAGCCATGGCCAAAGCCCCCGTCACCACCGCATCCGAAAAACTCCCGCGCGGCAAGCTCGGCGACCTGTTCCTCGTCTGGCGCTACGCCGCGCGCTACCCGCGGCAGATCGCGGCGGCTTTGCTCGCGCTGATGGTCTCGTCGGCCGCGACGCTTGCCATCCCTTATGGCTTCAAGCGCGTCATTGATCGCGGCTTCGGCTCATCGGGGGCGAGCGAGGCGACCGTCGCCGCCAGCTTCCATTATCTGCTGCTGATCGTCGTCATCCTCGCCATGGCCACCGGGCTGCGCTTTTATTTCGTGTCGTGGATCGGCGAGCGCACCGTCGCGGACCTCCGCCGCGCGGTCCAGGCCAACCTCCTCACGCTGGCCCCCGGTTTCTTCGAGGAGAACCGCCCGTCCGAAATCGCTTCGCGCCTCACCGCCGACACCGCGATCCTCGAACAAGTGGTCGGCTCGTCGGTGTCGATCGCGCTCAGGAACATCGCCACCGGAATTGGCGGGATCATCTATCTGTTCGCATTGTCGCCCAAGCTCGCCGCATTGTTGCTGGTCGGCATCCCGGTCACCCTCGGCCCGATCGTCCTGTTCGGCCGCCGCATCTCCAGCCTGTCGCGCGCCTCGCAGGACCGCATCGCCGATGTCGGCTCGTCGGTCTCCGAAGTGCTCGGCGCGATGCGGATCGTCCAGGCGTTCGGTCAGGAATCGCGCGAGGCGGGGCGTTTCGGCCAAGCCGTCGAAAACGCCTTCGCCGTCGCCAAAAAGCGTATCGCGATGCGCGCGGTGATGACCATCATGGTCATCGCCTTGATCTTCGGCGCGATCACTTTCGTGCTGTGGGAAGGCGCGGTCGATGTCGCTGCGGGGCGGATGACCGGCGGATCGATCGCTGCGTTCGTCTTCACCGGGGCGCTCGTGGCGGGCGCTTTCGGAGCGCTGACCGAAGTCTATGGCGACCTTTTGCGCGGTGCCGGCGCTTCCGGACGAATCGCCGAATTGCTCGCCGCCCGCGCCACGATCCGCGCCCCCGCCGCGCCGGTCGCTTTGCCCCAACCGGCACGCGGCGCGCT
>JANPMU010000291.1:0-1895 GCA_031427095.1 Sphingomonas sp. | reverse complement strand
CGGCAATCTCGGCGCGCAGCAGCGGATCATCGATCGGCCCGACCTGCTTGCCCAGCGCCTGCCTGTCGCCGCCAAGACCGATCCCCGAAATCATCTCACGCTCGTGGCCGAGCAGATATTTGGCGACATCCCACCCCTTATTCTCTTCGCCAACAAGCTGGTCCTTGGGCACTTTCACATCGTCGAAGAACGTCTCGCAGAACGGTGAATTGCCCGAAATCAGCAGGATCGGCTTGGTCGAGACTCCGGGGCTTTCCATGTCGAACAGCAGGAAGCTGATCCCGCCATGCTTGCTCTCGGTCGAGGTCCGCACCAGGCAGAAAATCCAGTCGGCCTGATCGGCGTAGCTGGTCCACACTTTCTGGCCGTTGACGAGGTAATGGTCGCCCGCATCCTCAGCCTTGGTCTGCAGCCCGGCGAGATCGCTGCCCGCGCCCGGTTCGCTATAGCCCTGGCACCAGCGGATTTCTCCGCGCGCAATCTCGGTCAGGAAGCGTTTTTTCTGCTCCTCGTTGCCATATTTGAGCAGCGCCGGCCCGAGCATCGAAATGCCGAAGCTCATTAGCGGATTGCGCGCGCCCAACGCCGCCATCTCCTCCTTGAGCACCTTGGTCTCGGCCGCGCTCAGTCCGCCGCCGCCATAGTCCTTTGGCCAGTCGGGCACGGTCCAGCCGCGCGACGCCATGGCGTCCATCCACTGCTTCTGCGCTGGCGATTGAAACTCGAAATGCCGCCCGCCCCAGCAGGCGTCCTTTTCCGACTTCATCGGCGTCTGCATCTCCGCCGGACAATTCGCCTCGAGCCAGGCGCGGGTGCCGGCGCGGAAAGTATCGAGGTCGGCCATAGGTCTTGTCCTTCGCTGGCGAGCGTCCTAGCCCATTTTGGAACCAGAGCTGGCGGATTAGCAAGCGAGAGGATGCCCTGTGGATTTTGACCTTACGGAACGCCAGTCTTTTTTCCGCGACCGGGTGCGCTTGTTTCTCGAGGAGCATGTCCGCCCGCGAGTCGCCGACTATCATCACCAAATCGCGAGCGGCGATCGCTGGCAGCCGATTCAGCTGATCGAGGAGCTCAAACCCAAGGCGCATGCCGCCGGTCTGTGGAACCTGTTCATGCCGCCCGGCGGCGCGCTGCAACATGTCGACGAGAGTTTCGCGTTCGAGGGCGAGCAGCTGACCAACCTCGAATATGCCATCTGCGCGGAGGAAATGGGCCGCATCCTGTGGTCGTCCGAAGTGTTCAACTGCTCGGCTCCCGACACCGGCAATATGGAAGTGCTCCACCGCTACGGCACGCGCGAACAAAAGGACGCATGGCTCGCCCCCCTGATGCGCGGCGAGATTCGCTCGACGTTCCTGATGACCGAACCCGGTGTCGCTTCGTCCGACGCGACCAACATCGAATGCCGGATCGAGGCCGATGGCGACCCCGGATCGGGGTCCGGGGCAGGCTATGTCATCAACGGCCGCAAATGGTGGTCGAGCGGAGCCGGCGATCCGCGCTGCAAGGTCGCCATCCTGATGGGCAAGACCGACACGGGCGAGACGCGATATCGCCAGCAGTCGATGGTGTTGGTGCCGATGGACGCCAAAGGGCTGACCAACGAACGCCACTTGACCGTCTACGGCTATGATGACGCCCCCCACGGCCACATGGAAATCGAACTGAAGGACGTCCGCATCCCCGCCGCCAACTTGCTGCTCGGCGAAGGCCGCGGGTTCGAAATCGCGCAAGGCAGGCTCGGGCCGGGACGGATCCACCATTGCATGCGGACGATCGGCGCGGCGGAGGAGGCGCTTGGCGCCATGGCTCGCCGCCTCCAGAGCCGCGTCGCGTTCGGCAAGCGCCTGTCCGAGCAAAGCGTGTGGGAACAGCGCGTCGCCGAAGCGCGGATC
>JANPMU010000290.1:0-3884 GCA_031427095.1 Sphingomonas sp. | reverse complement strand
CGCCGCGCCGCAACCGGACTGGCCGTTGTTCGAATAAGCGATCATTTTGGTGGGCGTATATTGCTTGCCGGCCTGCTGGAAAATCTCGCCCCAAACCTCCTCGGTCGATCCGAGCGTACGGACCAGAAGTTGCTGCGTGGCAGGGTCGAGCGTCGACTTGCCCGCCGGCGCACTGGCGCTAGGCGATCCGCCGCCGCCAAGAATTCCGCCCCCGCCGAGCGAGGTCAGCGCGCAATAACCGAGCAGGAGCACAAGAATCCCGACAATCCCGAACTTGCTCGCGACCAGTTGGACAATCAGCCCCAACGCCCCGCCGCCGATTCCGCCGCCGCCGAAGCCGGAGCCCGCCCGGCCCGTCCGATCCTCGAAGTTGCTGCTTTCCGGTTCGTCGCCCAGCCGCATGACATTCTCCCTGTTTGTGCCCCAATGCGCGAGTTGCCGTGACGGTTGCAAAACAAGTTTGTGTTGCAGTTGCGAACGACCGCTGGAACCGGCGGCGCCTTCGGCCCATTAAGCAGGGGCATGGCTGACGCCCCACCCCGCTCCCGCCGACGGTCGGCGAACCTGCCGCTGCCCGATTCTGTCGCGCTGGTGCTCCAGGGTGGCGGCGCGCTTGGCAGCTATCAGGCCGGAGTGATCGAAGGGCTCGCGGCGAGCGATATCGAGATCGACTGGGTCGCGGGCATTTCAATCGGCGCGGTCAACGCCGCGATCGTCGCGGGCAATCCGCCCGAACTGCGGGTCGAACGGCTGCGCGCCTTCTGGAGCGGACTCGGCACATGGCTTCCAAGCTTTCCGATTTTTCCCAATGCCCAGGTCCGCGAAGCCTTGCACGAATGGTCGGCGGGGTTCGTGGCGATGGCCGGCGTTCCCGGCTTCTTCAGCCCGAGGCGCATATCGCCCCTGCTCGCCACCCCCGGCACACCTGAAGCGCTGAGCTATTATGACCCGACCCCGCTGATCGCGACGCTCGACGCGCTGGTCGACTGGGATCTTGTCAATGACGGTCCGGTGCGCCTGTCGGTCGGTGCGGTCGATGTCGAAAGCGGCAATTTTCATTATTTCGATAGCGCTGATACCCGCCTCGACGCGCGCCACATCATGGCTTCGGGTGCGCTTCCGCCGGGCCTTCCCCCGGTGGAGATCGACGGGCGCTGGTGGTGGGATGGCGGGATCGTCTCCAATACGCCGCTGACCTATTTGCTCGACCATCAGGACGGCGCGATGCTGGTGTTCCAGGTCGATCTGTTCAGCGCCAGCGCGGAACGGCCAAAGACGATCATGGACGTCATGGCGCGCGAAAAGGAGATCCGCTTTTCCAGCCGCACCCGTGAAGTTTCCGCGCAGTTGATGAAGCTCCGCCAGGAACGCGAGGCGATCCGCAAGGCCCTCAAGAAACTCCCCGCCGACCTGTCCGACGACCGCGATATCCGCGCGCTCGCCGCGCTCGCCGAGGAACATCCGGTCAACCTCGTCCACCTCATCTATCGCGCCAATGCGTGGGAAGGCGGCAGCCGGGATTTCGAATTTTCCGCGCGCACGATGCGCGAGCATTGGGATGCAGGGCGGCTGGCGGTCACCCAGTCGCTCGCCAATTCGCAAGTGGTTGCGGAAAATATCGAGACCGGCAAAAGCGCCGCCTTCGATCTCGCGGTCAAACCGCAACCCATCACCCCCGTCACCAAGGACTGAAGAATCATGTTCCTCAAGGGCAAGAGCGCTATCGTCACCGGATCGACCTCGGGCATCGGCCTCGCTCTTGCGCAGGCCTTCGCCAGCGAAGGCGCGAGTCTCATGATCAACGGCTTCGGCGATGCTGCGGCGATCGAGTCCGAGCGCATTAAGCTTGAAGCCATGAGCGGCGCGCAGGCGCTCTATGACCCCGCCGACATGACCAAGCCCGGTGACATCGAGGCGATGGTCAAGCGCTGCCATTCCGAACTCGGCGGCCCCGCCATCATCGTCAACAATGCCGGGATCCAGCATGTCGCCCCGATCGAGGATTTCCCGCCCGACAAATATGATATGATCATCGCCATCAACATGACCTCCGCCTGGTACATGATGCGCGCTGCGGTGCCGCTGATGAAGGCCGCCAAATGGGGCCGGATCATATCGACCGCATCGGCCCACAGCCTCGTCGCAAGCCCCAACAAGAGCGCATATGTCATGGCCAAGCACGGCATCGCCGGGCTGACCAAGACGATCGCGCTCGAAGTCGCGACCTGCGGCATCACGGTCAATTGCATCTCGCCCGGCTATGTCTGGACCCCGTTGGTCGAAAACCAGATCCCCGACACGATGAAGGCCCGTGGCCTGACGCGCGACCAGGTGATCAATGACGTCCTGCTCGACGCGCAGCCGACCAAGCGCTTCGTCACGCCGCAGGAAGTCGCCGCTCTGGCTCTGTACCTGACGCGCGACGAAGCCGCCTCGATCACCGGCGCCAATCTCAGCATGGATGGCGGCTGGACCGCGCAATGACTTGCCGTGCCGTGCCCTGCCCGCCTAGGCTCGCCGCGATGCGCAGGTTCGTTTGCGCACCGCTCCTCCTCGCGTGTGCCGCGACGCTTCCCGCCTGCGCCGCGATGCGCCCCGCGAACTCGGTCATCCCAAGTCCCGCACGCGACTGGCGGTCGGTCGCGACCTCGGGCGATCGCAATCGGCTGCGCAACTGGCGCACCGCTTTTACTGCCGCGCTCGCCGCCGCGCGCAACGCCGGTCACGGCGCGGAGATTGCGCGCGAAGGTGCCTTGCTCGATCCCGATGCGGCACTTGGCGGCGGACCGATCCCCGATGGCGATTATCGCTGCCGGGTGATCAAGCTCGGGGCCAGGTCGCAAGGCCTGCTCGATTATATTGCCTATCCCGGCTTCACCTGCCGCATCGGCCGTGATGGCGATCTTCAGGACTTCGCCAAGCTGACGGGATCGCAGCGCCATGTCGGGCTGATCTATCCCGGCGACGCCATGCGTCAGGTCATGCTCGGAACGCTCGTCCTGGGCGACGAACAACGCGCGATGCAATATGGCCGCGATACCGAACGCGACGTCGCCGGATTTGTCGAGCGCGTCGGCGCCGATCGCTGGCGACTGGTCCTGCCCTATCCGCACTTCGAATCGCTCACCGACGTGATCGAGCTGGTCCCCGTTCGCTAGGGTCCTGACCCTAACTCTGGCGTGCGGGTTGCGACTGTGCCAGCATTGCCCGACGAGGGATCGGGTTGGGGGAATTGTCGGGATGAAACTGTTGATGACGATCGCTGCAGGCGCCGCACTATCCTTCCCGTCGCTCGCCGACGCCGCGCCGCTTCGTGACGCGGTCAACGCCGACATGCCGACGCTGATGACGCTTTACCGCGATCTCCACGCCCATCCCGAACTGTCGATGGAGGAAGTGCGCTCGCCGGCGCTGCTCGCGGCCGAAGCGCGCAAGCTCGGCTTTGCCGTCACCGAAAAGGTCGGCAAGACCGGGGTCGTCGCGGTGATGAACAACGGGCCCGGCCCGGTGCTGCTGCTGCGCGCCGACATGGACGGTCTTCCGGTGGTCGAGCAGACCGGCCTGCCGTTCGCCTCGAAAATCAGGGCAACCGCACGTTCGGGCGTCGAAACCGGGGTGATGCACGCCTGCGGTCACGACACCCACATGACCGCGTGGATCGGCACCGCGCGTCGATTGGCAGCGATGAAGGACCGATGGTCGGGAACGCTGGTGATGATCCTTCAGCCGGGCGAGGAAACCGGTGAGGGTGCCAAAGCGATGCTCGACGACGGCCTCTACACCCGCTTTCCCAAGCCCGGCACCGTGATTGCGTTCCACGATGCCGCCGCGCTCCCCGCCGGAATGATCGGAATTACCCCCGGCTACGCGCTGGCCAACGTCGA
>JANPMU010000289.1:0-2929 GCA_031427095.1 Sphingomonas sp. | reverse complement strand
GGCATCGCCTCGCGTTCGGGCGGGCGTCCTCCGGCTTCGATCAGGGAGACGGAGAATGCCGGGTCTTCCGAGAGCCGCGCGGCCAGCGCCGCCCCCGCCGATCCGCCGCCGACGATCACGAAATCGAATGTGTCAGACATGGTTCTCATCCTCCCCTCACGACGAGGAGAGCGCGACCGGCGGCGCGCTCTCCCATCCTGTCATCGCAGCACTACTGGAACCATTGCCCGGTGCCTGTCGATACGCCGCTCTTCACGTGGTTGGTAATCGACCCGCGCCGACCGGCATAGGCGCCACCGGTACCATAGAGGCCGCCGATACAGCTGGCTTCCATCGTTGCGGGGTTGACGAACTGGCAGCCCATCGTCGTGCTGTACGCCCCGTTGCCGGCTTTGACGTCGCACAGCATGTGCATCGGGAACAGCGAGTCGCTGGGCGGCTGGGTCATCATCACGCACGAAAATGTCGAACTGGTCTTCTGCCCGTCACCGGTCTCTCCGGTGCTGGTGCCGGTCCAATGCCAACCGGTGTAGGGGACGCCGTTCTTCCCGTCGCCGCCAAGGTCGTTCAAGGTGCCGCTCTTTGACGTGAAGGTGAACGTCTGATCGCCGGACTGGGCCATCGCCGGTCCCGACATGGCAAAGCCGAGCGCCACGGCGCATGCCGCGGCTCCCACAACCTTCAGCCGTTTCATTCTGTTTTTCATAGCATCCTCCAATTGTTGGTGGCGCAACAGCGACGATTCCGCATTCTCTCCTCGAAGAAGCATGCTTTTGCCGCCACATTTTCTGAAAATGTCTGGGAGTGCGGTTTAAGGACACTCCCAGCAAGGAGAGAACTCGGCCGATGCGTCAGCGGCTCGAAAGCGCGACCGAAGTCCGAGCCGGATCGGTGACGTCACGATGGTAGGCGATCAACGTTTCCTGCCTTGTCGCCGACACTGCCTGATCGAGCAGGCGGCGGCGGCAGGTACGCTCGGCCTTGTGAACTCCGAGGGGCGAAACATCCCGGCAAACCCGCGTCGCGATCCGGGCGAAGGCTTCATAATTTTTCTCGACCGAGGCGGTCCGGTCATAGCGGAACGCGACCTGGTTGTCTGCTTCGGCCGAGGCGACGGTGGTGGTGGAAACGAGCGCCGCTACGGCGATGACGAGCGATTTGGAAATGCTGAACATGATCGATCTCTCTTTTTGGCGTTGGGCCAGCCGTTCGTGGCTGCCTGGACCTTTTGGAGAGTCGGATCTGCAAAAGCCTGTGGTCGCGCTGATTGTTGTCTGATGGAAATATGAGGTCTTTGAAAAAAATGGAAAACCTTCCTTCTTGGACAAAATCCAAGTTCGCGAGCGATCCGTCAAATTCAATTTAATTGCCTGCTCAAGATCGATTCTTGCGGCAAGATTGGAAACGGTCGCCAATCCCGGCGGGGAATTTGCTTTCAACGCAGTCTTGCGATAGTCAGTTTGGGTTCGCAGGATGCTGATGCGCAGGTTGGCCGAGAGAGGAAATCCGTGCCAGACATCGCGCCGAGGAATGCGTTGGCAGGCGGCTTCAGGCTCGGCGATTTCGAAGTCATTCCCCAGCGAAACGTAGTGGTTGGCGACGAGCGCACAATACACCTCGAACCCAAGATCATGGACGTCTGCTGTTTCATGGCCAGCAGAAGCGGAGAAGTCATATCGCGCGACGAACTGATCGACGAAATCTGGAAACTGAAATTCGGATCGGATGAGAGCCTGACCCGCGCAATCTATGTTTTGCGCAAGACTTTCAACCATCCCGATTCCGCGAGCAACGCAATCGAAACCATTCCCAAACGGGGATATCGTCTGTTGCTGCCAGTCACATGTCCGGACGCCGCGTTGTCGGCCGACGCGGCGCTCCCAGGGGATGAACAGGAGAGTTGGGCGGAGCATGGGCCCCCCGGATCGACCGCACCACCGCAAAGCGAACTCCGCCACGTCGTCGTTCTGTCGTGCAGGCTCGATCGACTTACCAATCCAGCCAGTCAGATCGATCCTGAATCGCGACATGGCATCGCCGTGGCTTACCGGCGCGCCGTGATGCGGGAGCTCGATAAATTTGCCGGTCACCTCGCGAGCGAGTTCGGCAGCGAGCTGGTGATCTGCTTCGGCTATCCGCAGGCGCAGGAAGACGCCGCCCAGCGCGCGATACAGGCGGGTCTGGCGATCATGAACGCCGTGGCCGCCATCACGATTGAAATTCCCAAGCTGAGTCGATTGCATCCGTCTGCGAGCATCGGAATTCATTGCGGCGTCGTGATGGTGACCCCAAACGGGAATTCAGGCGTCGAGCTATTTGGCGAAACGCTGCGCATAGCCGCTTTGGTGCGGGATAAATCGCCGCCTGCGACTTTGTGGATTACCGATGTTGTGCACGAACTCGTCGGAAATATTTTCACGGCCGAAGCCCTCGGTATTTCAATCGCCTCAGAAGACGAAGACGAATTTCGCCTACTGAGCGTGCCAAAAGCTGCCATCACGGATCACTCGCGCTGGTCGCGGCGCGAACTTCTCCCTTTCGTCGGTCGATCAGCGGATGTTGCGCTGGCAATCGAACGACTAAAAACGGTGCGGGATGGAACGGGCGGTAGCTACATCCTGGTAAGCGGCGAGGCGGGCGTCGGAAAATCCCGGCTTGTCGCCGAAGTCAAAGAACGCAGCGCGGATCTCGAAATACTGTGGCTCGAGACCGCGGGTTCGTCGCTTCACAGCAACGCGCCGTTCTACACGATTATCCAGCTGATCGAGGGCGTTGTCGGATGGAAAGACGTGGTCGATCAGGTCTCTCGCCAAAACCTCCTGGAACAGGCTCTTTTGCGCGCCGGGCTGGATACGCAGGAGGCGCTGCCGCTGATTGCCGATCTGTTGCGGCTTCCCATCCCGGATGGATATCGGGAACTGGCGGGTAC
>JANPMU010000288.1:0-3305 GCA_031427095.1 Sphingomonas sp. | reverse complement strand
TGGTGAAGCGCGATTAAAGTCGGTCGCGGTATCGGACGGGCAGGGCGTTTTCCTGACCTCGCCCGAGATCCTGCTCGACTGGTCGCCGGGCGCGTGGCTGTATAATTCGCTGCACATCGACCGGATCGAGGCGCGGCGGGTGACGCTGTTGCGACTGCCGCGATTGAAGCCGAGCGCGACCAAGGGGCCGCTGTTGCCCGGGTTCGACATCCACATCGGATCGCTGAGGATCGACCGCCTCGAATTGCACAAAAGCGTGAGCGGGACCGAGCGGGTCGGGCGGGTCCAGGGATCGGTCGAGATCCGTGCCGGGCGGGCGATGGTCGACCTTCGCGCCGCGCTGGACGGCGACGGCGACCGGTTGGCGCTCAAGCTCGACGCCGAGCCCGACCGCGACCGGTTCGACCTGGATGTGCGCTTGACGGCGCCGGGCGACGGACTGATCGCGGCGCTTGCGGGCACGCGGCGCCCGATCGACCTGGTGATCGACGGCCAGGGGAGCTGGACCATATGGCGCGGGAATGCGGCGCTCGATTTGTCGGGGCGCCCGACGGCGCGGCTTGCGCTGGGTGTGGCGAGCGGGCGCTACACGCTGTCGGGGACGCTTGCGCCGGGGCAGTTCCTGACCGGAAAATTGATGCGGCTGACCTCGCCGCAGGTGCAGGTGGCGGGATCGGGGACATTGCAGGATCGCCAGCTCGATGGTGTGCTGACCCTGTCATCGCCGTCGTTGCGGACGGTCGCCAAGGGGATCATCGATTTTGCCGGCAACGGCTATCGCAAGGTCCAGGTTGGCGTCGATCTGCTGAGGCCGCCGGCGCTGTTCCCGAACATGACCGGCAAGAGCGTGCGGATGGTGTGGACGCTCGACGGGCCGTTCGCCACCGCCACTTACGCCTATCGGCTGACCAGCCCGCAGGTCGCTTTCGACAACACCGGGTTCGTCGATGTGAAGGCCGAAGGGCGCGGGCGATTGGCGGCCTGGCCGATGCGCGTGCCGCTGCGGCTGACCGCCAGACGGACCATTGGGGTCGGCGATGTCGCGGGCGGGATCCTGGCCAATCTGCGGCTGGAGGGGATGCTGAACATCACCCCCAAGCTGGTCCGCGGCGACGGACTTTTGCTGACCAGCGACAAGCTGAAGGGCAAGGTTTCGCTGATGATCGACCTGGTCACCGGCAAGTTCGACATTCTCGTTTCGGGCGGTCTTACGCGCTACACGATTCCGGGGCTGGGGATCGTCGACGTGACCAGCGAGTTGCACGTCGTTCCATCGGCGACCGGCAAGGGCAGCCGGGTGATCGGGACCGGCAAGGCATGGGTTCGCCGGCTGGACAATAGTTTCTTCCGCGAGCTGACCGGTGGCTTGCCGCGGCTGGAAACGAGGCTCGAGCGGACCCCCGACGGGATTTTGCACTTCCGCGGGCTGGAGCTGTTTTCGCCCAAATTGCGATTGACCGGGGCGGGAATTCGGCGGCGCGACGGCAGCTTCCATATCGAGGCGCGCGGTCACCAGGCGCAATATGGGCCGTTGAAATTGACCCTCGACGGACAGATCGAGCGGCCGCGGCTCGATATATTGCTCGATCGGCCCAACGCGGCGATGGGCATAGCGCAGATGCGGCTGTTGATGAGCCCGACGCCAACCGGATATGATTATCGCGCATCGGGCGCCTCGCGGCTCGGGCCGTTCACGAGCTTTGGCCAGATTCTGCTGCCCAGGAACGGGCTGGCAGTGATCGCGATTGCCGCGCTCGATGTATCGGGGACGCGGGCGAGCGGGGCGCTGCGGGCGGATCCGGGCGGGTTCACCGGCAAGCTTGCGGTCAATGGCGGTGGGCTGGCGGGCGAATTATTGTTCAGTCCGGTCAATGGCAATCAGAAGATCGAGGCGCATCTGACCGCCAATGGCGTGCGTTTCGCCGGGCCGCCGGGGTTCAGCGTAGCCAATGGCCGGATGGACGGGTCGATCCTGCTGGCACAAGGCGCGACGTCGATCGATGGGGTGGTCATCGCCAAGGGGCTGGAAAGCGGCGCGATCAAGCTGTCGCGGCTGACCGCCAATGCCAAATTGGTCAACGGCAGCGGCGAAGTGCGCGCGGCGATTGCGGGGCAGCGCGGGAGCGCGTTCGAATTCGTCACTTTGGCCAAGGTCACGCCCGACCGGATCTCGCTCGGCGGCAAGGGCCAGCTCGACCGCAAGCCGTTCGAGCTGGCCAGTGCCGCAGTGCTCACCCGTGACGGCGACGGGTGGCGCGTGGCGCCGACCGACGTGCGCTTCGGCGGGGGGACGATGCGCCTGAGCGGGCGCACCGGCGCGCGACCCGAGCTCAATGCCGAGGTCAACGCGATCCCGCTGCAATTGCTCGACATGCTGTGGCCCAAGCTCGATTTGGGTGGATATGCGACCGGGCGGATTGCCTATGCCTCGGCCAACGGCGTGCCGAGCGGGCGTGCGGACCTCAAGCTGCGCGGACTGTCGCGCGCGGGGCTGGTGCTGACGTCGAAGCCGATCGATGTCGGGCTGGCCGCATCACTGTCGGGGCAGCAGGCCGCGATGCGTGCGGTCGCGGTGAGCGATGGCAAGACGATCGGGCGGGCGCAGGCACGGTTCGCGCCGCTTGGGAATGGGCCGGTGGTCGCGGCGCTGATGAACGCGCGATTGTTCGCCCAGCTTCGCTATGCCGGTCCGGCGGATACCTTGTGGCGATTGTCGGGGGTCGAGGTGTTCGACCTGTCGGGGCCGGTGGCGATCGGTGCCGACTTCAATGGCAGCCTGCTCAATCCGCAGATTCGCGGTTCGCTCAAGACCGAAAATGCGCGGATCGAAAGCGCCGTGACCGGGATGGTGATCACCGGACTTGCCTCGTCAGGGCGTTTTTCGGGATCGCGGCTGGTGCTCGACCAGATGAATGGGCGGACTGCGGGCGGAGGGAGCATCAGCGGAAGCGGGAGCGTCGATTTTTCGGGCGGGGCGCCGGCGCTCGACCTCGCCTTCACCGCGGCGCAAGCCCGATTGCTCGACCGCGACGATATCGCCGCGACGGTCAGCGGGCCGCTGACGGTCAAATCCGACGGGCAGGGCGGGCGGATTGGCGGCACGCTCACGCTCGACAAGGGCCGATTTACCCTCGGCCGGGCAAGCGCGGCGGCATCGGTCCCCCAGCTCGCGGTGCGCCATCGCGGGCTCAATGCCGAGGACGATATCGAAATCGAGCAATTGAAGCCGTGGCGATTGGACCTGGCGGTTGCGGGCAATGATCTGACGGTGCGCGGACTGGGCATCAACAGCCGCTGGAGCACCG
>JANPMU010000287.1:0-5464 GCA_031427095.1 Sphingomonas sp. | reverse complement strand
CGCTGCCATAGCGAGTCAGCACGTCGATATTCTCGACCGGAACATAGAGCTTGCTGCCCCCGGCATAGTGCAGCGCGACGCAATCATGCGGTGCCTTGCCGACCAGGATCGAACTCAGCCCGTCATACCGGCCGATGCCATGTTCGGCGTGCACAACCAGGTCGCCCGGTGTCAGCGTGGCCAATTCGCTCAGGAACGCGTCGGCGCCGCGCCGCCGCTTCCTGCGCCGCACCAGCCGATCACCGAGCATGTCCTGCTCGGTCAGCACCGCGACATTGGGCGCATTAAAGCCATGATCGAGCGGCAGGACGATCAGCGCCGCATCGGCCTTGACCGCCAGCGCTGCCTGCCAATTTTCGGCCAGATCGACCGATTTCAGGCCATGATCGTGGAGCAGCCCCTGCAATCGCTCGCGCGCGCCTTTGGTGTAGCTCGCCAGGACGACCGACTTTTTGGCCCGCTTGAGCTTGCGCACTTGCGCCGCGACGGCCTCATAGACATTGGCGTTTTGCGCGCGCTCGGGGGCGAAATCGCGCGGCGCTTCAACCGCGAAGTCGACGACCCTGTCGCCTGGCGGCTCCGCGAATGACGATATGAGGTGGACCGGCATCGCGGCCACGCCCGCATCCCATTCGCGTCGCTCCAGATACAGGGATTCGGGCGGCAAAGGGCGATAGCTTCCCGGCTTGGCGACCATCGCCCGGGTGCGATTGTCGAAATAATCGGTGATCGAATCATAGCGCGCCTCGACTGCGCCATCCGCGCCGCTATCGCGCAACCACACATCGCCTTCGCTCAAATGATCGAAGACGGTGGTCAACGTTTCCTCGAACAGAGGCAGCCAATGCTCCATCCCGGCCAGCCGCCGTCCTTCGGAGACGGCCTGGTACACCGGATCACTCGTCGCCGCCGCCCCGAACGTCTCGCGGTAGCGCGCGCGGAACCGCTTGATCGTCGCCTCGTCGAGCAGGGCCTCCGACGCGGGCATCAGCGTGAAGGCTTCCGCCGGTCCGGTGGTGCGCTGGTCGGCGGGATCGAACCGGCGGACGCTCTCGATCTCGTCGCCGAAGAAATCGAGCCTGAGTGCACTCGGCTCACCCGCTGGATACAGATCGATCAACGAGCCGCGCACGGCATATTCGCCGGCATCGGCGACCGCGTCGGTCCGCTGATATCCGTTCGCCCCGAGCAGATTGATCAATGCCTCGCGCTCGATCCGCTCGCCGGGCGCGAGCCGCCGCGTCAATTGCCGGATGCGGAACGGGGTCAGCACCCGCTGCGTCGCCGCATTGGCCGTGACGATCAGCAATTGTGGCCCCTTGCGCGGCACCTGCAGCGCATGAAGCGTCGCCAGCCGCTCGGCCATCACCCGAAGCGCCGGAGAACTTCGGTCATATGGCAGGCAATCCCACGCCGGCAGGCTCTGTACCGACACTTCGGGCGCGAACACCGGCACCGTATCGGCCAGCGCGCGCATCGCCAGTTCGTCGGCGACCACCACCACCGCGCGCTTGCTCTTGGTTCCGCCCGCGCCATGCGCCGCCCGCGCCAGATCCCCCGCCAGCCATGGCAGAAAGCCTGTGGGCACCCCGGCGAGGGTCAGCGGCGACTGTGCACCGAGGATGCGCGGCAGCGGCTCGCTCAAGGCGCCACCTTCAAAAAATCGAGCCGTTGCATCGCGATCATCATCGGGCCTGCGAACCGCGCGGGAACCGCCGCAGTTCCGATCGCCCAGGCCATGATGTCGACATCCTGTTCATCGAGCAGCGTGGCAAATGTCAGCCGTTCCTGCGCGCTCCATGCCAGATGGTGAGCCTCGAAGAACCCGCCGATCATCATGTCGGCCTCGCGCGTCCCGCGATGCCACGCGCGATATTTCATCGCCCGCAATACCTCGTCCATCCGGTCTGTCTCCACGCGCGAAAAGCCCGCTGGGCGAAATCGCCGCGGGTTGGTTGCCGCCCATGTAGGCATCGCGGGCCAGTGAGGGAAGGCCGCGATTGCCGTCCACCGCCACACTGCTAGAGTGCGATCAAGGGGGCGAACCATGGCGAACGAGGGGGCGGCACCGGCCCGCGACCGAATTGATGCGATCGACGCGCTGCGCGGCCTCGCGCTTGGTGGTATCCTGCTGGCCAACATTCTCTACTGGTCGGGATGGCTGTTCCTGAAGCCCGAGCAAAAGGTCGCGCTGGCCGGGGCCGGTCAGGTCCACTTCGAACATTTCGTCCATCAATTTTTGATCGACGGGAAATTCTACACCTTGTTCTCGCTGCTGTTCGGGATGGGCTTCGCGCTTCAGTTGCAACGCCTCGAGAAACGCGGGATCGACGGCGTACGCATCTATTATCGCCGCGTCCTGATCCTGCTCGGTTTCGGCCTGATCCATGTGACGCTGATCTGGGACGGCGACATTCTCACCCTTTACGCGCTGCTCGGCCTGCTGCTGCCCCTGTTCCGCAACTGGAGCGATCGAGCGCTGGCCTGGGCCGGCGTCACCCTGCTGTTTCTGGTCCCGATCGTCGGGTCGATGAGCTTCGACGCGCTCGGCTGGAAGCCGGAGCGCTATTTCTACGATCTGAGCGATCGAATTTCCGTCGCGTTTGGCGAGGCGCCGATCGATCCGATCACCTGGTTGCGCCGCAGGGATCCGCAAGCCTTCATCCATTGGGTGCTCAGCGGGTGGCCTTACGCGATTGGCACGCGGATCGAGGGCTGGCGCATTCCCAAGGTGTTCGGGATCATGCTGATCGGGCTGCTTCTCGGCCGCCGACTGGCGCGAGGCGAGCTGCTCGGCGATCGCAAACTATTGTGGCGCGCGCTGATCGGCGGTGTGGCGCTCGGCGTCCCATTCAGCCTGGCATATGCGCTGATCCCCAATCTCGGGCAGGACAGCCTGCCGTCGATCCTCGGCACCGCGCCGCTGGGGTTCGCTTATGGCGCCGCGTTCCTGCTTGCTTGGCCGCGGGCGAATAGCGTCTTGGGCAAGTTCGCCGCGCCGGGTCGCATGGCGCTGACGAACTATCTGACGCATTCGCTACTCGGCATCATCCTGTTCTACGGCATTGGCTTCGGCCTGATCGGCACGCTGCAGCCATGGCAATTCTATCTCGTCGCAGTGGCCATTTTTGCGGCGCAGATGGTCGCGTCGCACCTTTACCTTGCCCACCATGCACAGGGGCCGATGGAGGCGTTGTGGCGGCGCTTGACCTACGGGTGACAAGACGCCTGACGAACCACCGTCGATCGCGCTAAAGCACCCTCATGCGGCCCGATATCCTCAACCCTTTGTTTACCGAAGTCGAACTGCTCAAGGGCGTCGGCCCCGGCCTCGCCAAGGCGCTCAAGCGGCTCGACCTGACCCGCGCCGTCGATCTCGCTTACCATCTCCCCACCGGCACCATCGACCGCGTCCACGCCCCGCACGCAAGTCAGGCGCTGGTCGGGCAAATCGTCGTCATCGAGGTCACGCCGTTCGAAACCCGCGTGGCGCAGGGCAGGGGCCCGTTCCGGGTGTTCACTTCGGACAGCGACGGCAACACCATCACTTTGACTTATTTCAACAATCCCGGCTGGGCGAAAAAGATGCTCCCGCTGGGCGAGCCCAAGCTCGTCTCGGGCCGGCTCGACGCCTACGGCCAGGAATTGCAGATCGTGCATCCCGAGGTGCTCGATCCCGCCAAGCTCGCCGATCTGCCGCTGCGCGAACCGCTCTATGGCCTGACCGAAGGGCTCACCAACCGGCGCATGCGCGAGCTCGCCTGCGCCGCCATCGAGCGCGCTCCCGAGCTGCCCGAATGGATCGAGCCGTCGCTCGCCGCGCGCGAAGGCTGGCGGTCGTGGCGGGCGTCGCTCGCCCAGGCGCATGGCGACCCGACGGTGAGCGAAGCGCGCCGACGCCTCGCCTATGACGAGATTTTCGCCAACCAGCTCGCGCTTCTGCTGCTCCGCGCGCATTCGCGTCGCCGCCGTTCGATCGCGCTGCAGGGCGATGGCCGCCTGACCGCTATGTTGCGGCTGCCCTACACTCCCACCGGCGCCCAGCAGCGCGTCACCGCGGAGATCCGCGGCGACATGGCGCAGGCCGCGCCCATGCTGCGTCTGCTCCAGGGCGATGTCGGTTCGGGCAAGACGCTGGTCGCGCTTCTCGCCATGCTGACCGCAGTCGAGTCGGGCGCCCAGGCGGCTCTGCTCGCCCCGACCGAAATCCTTGCTCGTCAGCATCATGCGACACTGTTTTCACAGCTTGACGCAATCGGAGTCCGTGTCGCGATCCTGACCGGCCGCGAAAAAGGCCGGTCACGCGAAACGGTCCTGATGGGGTTAGCCGACGGCTCGATCGACATCCTTGTCGGCACTCACGCGATCTTCCAGCAGAAGGTCGCCTATAAGGCGCTCGGCCTCGCGGTGATCGACGAACAGCATCGCTTCGGGGTCTCGCAGCGGCTTCTGCTGTCCGAAAAAGCCGCCCGCCCGCCGCATTTGCTGGTCATGACCGCGACCCCGATCCCGCGCACGCTGACTTTGACCCATTATGGCGAGATGGACGTCAGCCGGATCGATGAAATGCCCCCCGGCCGAACCCCGGTTGAAACCCGCGTCATCAGCGACGAAAAAATTCCCGACGTCATCGACGCGCTCGGCCGGCATGTCGCCGACGGCGGGCAGGCTTACTGGGTATGCCCGTTGGTCGAGGAGAGCGAGAGCATCGACAGCGCCGCCGTCGAACAGCGCGCCGCTCTGCTCCGGCTTCGCTTCGGCCCCAGGATCGGGCTGGTCCACGGTCGCATGAAGGGCCCCGAAAAAGACGCCGTCATGGCGGCGTTCGCCAGCGGCGATCTGGCCGTCCTCGTCGCCACCACCGTCATCGAGGTCGGGGTCGATGTGCCCAATGCGACCCTGATGATCGTCGAAGGCGCGGAACGGTTCGGCCTGGCCCAGCTCCATCAATTGCGCGGCCGGGTCGGGCGCGGGACTGGCAAGAGCATTTGCCTGCTGATCCGCGGCCAGACTTTAAGCGAAACCGCCCGCGCTCGCCTCGCCTTGATGCGCGCAACCAATGACGGCTTCCGCATCGCCGAAGAGGATTTGCGGCTGCGCGGCCCGGGCGAAATTCTTGGGACACGCCAGTCAGGCGAAGCGCAGTTCCGCGTCGCCACCCCCGAAGACGTCGCCAAGCTCGCCCCGCTGGCGCAAAGCGACGCGCAATTGCTGCTCGACCGCGACGGCGGGCTCGACGGCCTGCGCGGGCAGGCGGCGCGAACCGCGCTCTTTCTGTTCGAACGCGATTCGGCGGTGGGTCTGCTCAGGAGTGGTTGATGTATCCCTGCGAAGGCAGGGATCCAGACGCGCGAAGCGCCCCTCGCGGCTTCGCCGGACTGGGCTCCTGCCTTCGCAGGAGCACATCAGTTGAGCAGCAACCCATGCTTCTTCTTGCCCAGGCTTAATTTCCGAGGGTGATCGA
>JANPMU010000286.1:0-8991 GCA_031427095.1 Sphingomonas sp. | reverse complement strand
AATTTTTCTTGTTGTAGGGCGGCGCCTATAGCGAGAATTACGGTGACAGCATTACGGCATTACGGTGACAGTGCACTAATTACCCGGACTAAACACCTCATCACCGCTCCCCCGAAAAATCCTGTCCTACAGCCCCCTCATCAGCGCATAGACTGGTCGATGCGCAATCCGCTGATCCGATTCTCGCTTACCCTCTTCGCCACCCCCGCCCGATCCCTCGCGCGCGTGAGTAGTGCGACTTTAGCGACTTTAGGAGTGTCCGGCGGTCATCGAGCGCCGATATTTCCAAGGAGACACTATCAATTCCGGGGACCCCGGTCGGCAGGCGCTTGCGTTCATGCGCGAAGCGCCGTAGGGGCGTTCCATCGTATTAACACGCTGGAACAAAACAGATGGTGCAATTGCAGGCCCGGAACGTCGAGCCGACGCGTGATGCGGGAACGCTGACCGATGATTTGTGCGCGGCTTTGCTCGCGCCGGAAAGCCCGGCCGAGATGCGGCGGCTGCTGGTCGATTTGTGCACCCCGGCCGAGGTGCGGACCATCGCCGAACGCTGGCATGTTGCGCGATTGCTCGATCAGAGCGCATTGTCCTATCGCGATATTCATGACGCCACCGGGGTCAGTACGACGACCATCGTGCGGGTCGCGCGATTCCTTCGCCAGGAACCGCATCGCGGCTACCGGCTGGCGCTTGACGCATTGGGGATGATCGATGCTGGTTGACGGCAGCCGCCTGCACATTGCGATGCAGAAGAAGGGCCGATTGTCGGATGACAGCCGGGCCTTGCTGCGTGACGCGGGACTGCGGATCCAGAACGGCAAGAACGACCTGACGGCGCGGGTCGAGAATTTCGCCGCCGACCTGATGTTCGTGCGCGACGACGACATCCCGACCTTCGTCGCCGACGGCGTGTGCGAATATGGCATCGTCGGCGAGAATGTGCTGCAGGAATATGCGCTGGGGCGGGAGGACGATCCGTTTGAGGTCCTGGCGCGGCTTGGCTTCGGGCGGTGCAGCCTGCGCATCGCGGCGCCCGAGACGTTCGATTATCAGGGCTCGGCGTCGCTCGCCGACGCGCGGATTGCAACGTCATATCCGCGGCTGACCCAGCGCTTCCTCGACGAGCAGAATATAGCCGCGACGGTGGTCAAGATGAACGGCGCGGTCGAGCTTGCGCCGCGATTGCAGATCGCGAACTTCATCTGCGACCTGGTATCGACCGGAGCGACGCTCGAGGCCAACGGGTTGAAAGCGGTCGAGACGATCCTCGAATGCGAAGCGGTGCTGGTCCGCACCCGCAAGCCGATCGAGCCCAACAAGGCCGATCTCGGCGAGCGCCTGCTGAGCCGGATCGAGGGCGTTCTCGCCACCAAGGAGAGCAAATATATCATGCTCAACGCGTCGAGCGAGGCGCTCGCCGCGATCACCGAGATCCTGCCCGGGGCCGGAGCGCCGACGATCATCCCGCTGCACGGTCGACCGGGACAATTCGCGGTCCATGCGGTGTGCCAGGAATCGGTGTTCTGGGAGACGCTGCAGAAATTGAAGGCGGCGGGCGCTTCGGCGATCCTGGTCGTTCCGATTGAAAAGATGATGCTGTGAAGACGCTGGTGTGGAGCGCGCTCGACCCGGCGGCGCGGCGCGCGGCGCTGGCGCGTCCCGAGCAGCGCAGCGATCCTGGATTGCAGGCCGCGGTGCGGGCGATCGTCGACGATGTCCGCGCGCGCGGTTGGGACGCTCTGGTCGAGCACGCCATCCGGATCGACGGTGACGAGCCGCGGTTGGTGGCGGTGGCCGACCTTGCCGCGCGTGCGCGCGTGCAATTGGCGCCCGATCAGCTCGCCGCGATCGAACTGGCGATCCGCAATGTCGAGGCTTTTCACGGCGGCAGCCTGCCGGTGGAGCATGAAGTCGAGACGATGCCCGGGTTGGTCGTGCGCAAGCTGTGGCGACCGATCGATCGCGTCGGGCTCTATATCCCCGGTGGCGAGACACCCTTATTCTCGACCTTGCTGATGCTGGCCATTCCGGCGCGCGCGGCGGGGGTTCGCGAGCTGGTGGTGGTCACTCCGCCGCGCCAGGACGGCGGGCTCGATCCGCTGATCGCGCTTGCTGCCGACTATTGCGGGATCGAGGCGGTCTGGACCGTCGGCGGAGCGCAGGCGATCGCTGCTTTGGCATTCGGGGCGGGCGCGATCGCGCCGGTCGCCAAGATTTGTGGACCGGGCAACGCCTGGGTCGCCGAAGCCAAGACCTATGTCGCGTCGCTGCCCGGCGGGATCGCGATCGACATGCCGGCCGGACCGAGCGAGCTGATGGTCATCGCCGACGCCAGCGCCGATCCGGCGATGGTCGCGGCCGATCTGCTCAGCCAGGCCGAGCATGATTCCGCCGCGCAGGTTGTGCTGGTGACGCCATCGGTAACAGTTGCGGCGGCGGTCGAGGCGTGTGTTGTGCAGCAAGCGGCGGACTTGCCGCGCCGGAACCAGGTCAGCGCATCGTTGACCCATGCCCGGATCGTCTTGGCCGATGACCTCGTCCAGGCGGTCGAGATCGCCAATATTTACGCGCCCGAGCATTTGTCGCTCGCGGTTGCGGAGCCGGAAGCGCTGGTGGGCAAGGTCCGCAACGCCGGGGCCATATTCGCCGGGCATTCGGCGGCGGAGACGTTCGGGGATTATCTTGCCGGATCGAGCCATGTGCTGCCGACCGATGGCGCCGCGCGGGGGTGGAGCGGCGTGTCTGTGCTGACCTTCGTGCGGGCGATGACGGTCCAGTCGGTGAGCGCCGCGGCCGCGCGCGACATTGCCGGACCGGCCGCGCATCTGGCCCGGCTCGAGGGTCTCGAGGCGCATGCGCGGGCGGCCGATGCGCGGCTGCAACGGGTGTCGGCATGACGTCGCTTGCCGTCCGGCTCGCCCGCCCGGAGATCCTCGCGCTGCCACAGTTCGATATCGCGGCCGCAGCCAATGCGCGGTTCGGGCCCGATGCGATCAAGCTCGATGCCAACGAGAATCCTTTTCCACCGTTGGTTGCGGGGCCCGGAGCGGGCATGTCGGCGGGCGCGCTCAACCGCTATCCCGAACCGCAGCCACCGCGGCTCACGCGCGCGATGGCCGCGCTGTACGGGGTCGAGTGCGACGCCCTTGTCGTCACGCGCGGCGCCGACGATGCGATCGATGTGCTGGTGCGCGCTTTTTGCCGACCCGAGGTCGATGCGGTGGCGATCTGCACGCCGACATTTGCGGCTTATGCACATTTTGCGCGACTGCAGGGCGCCCGCGTGATCGAAACCCGGCTCGGCGCGCAATTCGATCTGGACGTGCCGGCGTTCATTGCGGCGATGCGCGAGGAGCCGTCACTCAAGCTGGTGTTCCTGTGCTCGCCGAGCAATCCGACCGGCAATGTCATCAAGGGCGTGGACGTGCTGGCGATCGCCGATGCGCTGCCCGAAAGCATCATCGTGCTCGACGAGGCCTATCTGGAATTCTCCGACGAGCCGAGCCTCGCGGTCGAGGCGGCGCGGCGGGACAATCTGGTCGTGCTCAAGACCCTGTCCAAGGCGTACGGGCTGGCCGGGGCGCGGATCGGCGCGGCGATCGGCCATCCCGAATTAATTGCGATCGCAACCCGGGCGCTGCCGCCTTACCCGCTGCCGAGCCCGTCGATCGATGCCGCGCTGGAGGTGCTGGCCCCGTCGCGGCGCCCGGTCCACGCCGAACGGATCGCGCGGATCAAGGCCGAGCGCGACAGGATGGCGGTCGTGCTGGCGGGTTCGCCGATCGTCACCAGCGTCCGCAATGGCGGGGGAAATTTCCTGTTCCTCGAGGTTGCAGATCCCGACGCCTTGTCGCGTGCACTCACCGCCGCCGGAATAAGGGTGCGGTTCCGTCCCAACGCCGCAACGGGTGGGGTGCGGCTGACGATCGGCACCGACAGTGAAAATGCCGCCGCGCTGACCGCGTTCGGGGTGACGGCGGAACCGGAGGCGAACCGCCGGGCATCGATCGTTCGCGATACCAAGGAAACACGGATCGCGGCGTCGGTCGACCTCGACCGGGCGTCACCGCGGAAAATCGACACCGGGATCGCCTTTTACGACCATATGCTTGATCAGGTCGCGGCGCATGGCGGCTTTTCGCTGATCCTGACGTGCGACGGCGATCTCGACATCGATGGCCATCACAGCATCGAGGATTGCGCGATCGCGCTTGGCGGCCTGTTGTCGAAAGCGCTCGGCGAGCGGCGCGGGATCGGCCGGTTTGGCTTTGCGCTGCCGATGGACGAGGCCGAGGCGCAGGTGTTGATCGACCTGTCAGGGCGGGCGTATAGCAAATTTGAAGGCGACTTCGAGGCGAGCCATATCGGCGCTTATCCGACCGAAATGACCCGGCACGTGTTCCGTTCGATCGCCGATAATCTGGGTGCCGCGATCCATGTCCGTGTAACCGGCGACAATGACCATCACAAGACCGAAGCCTGCTTCAAGGCGTTCGGTCGCGCGCTCCGGCAGGCGATCGGGCGTGACGGCCATATCGATGCCATGCCGAGCACCAAGGGCGTGTTGTGACGCTGGTCATCGTCGATGTCGGATGTGGCAATATCGGGTCGCTGAGGATGGCGTTCGAGCGGCTTGGCATCGCGGCGACGATCTCGGGCGATGCAGCGGTGATCGAGGCCGCCGATCGGGTGGTGCTGCCCGGGGTCGGCGCGGCCGGCTTTGCGATGGACCAGATCAGGGCACGCGGGCTGACCGACGTCTTGCGCCGCTTGCGACAACCGGTGCTTGGCGTATGCTTGGGAATGCACCTGATGTTTGAAAGCAGTGAGGAGGGCGATGTCGAAACTCTCGGTGTTCTTGCGGGACGCGTTCGTCGGCTGAGCGCCGCACCCGATCGTCCGGTGCCGCACATGGGATGGAGCCGGTTGACGGTGAGCGACACGTCGAGCGGGGTGACGTCCGGTGACTATGTCTATTTCGCGCACAGTTTCGCTGCTGACGACGGACCCGCCACGGTCGCGACGGCGGATTATGGCCGCGCGATCCCGGCGCTGGTGCGAAGCGGTAATTGGCTTGGAACGCAATTCCATCCCGAGCGGTCGGGCGCAGCGGGCGCGCGCGTGCTCGAGGCGTTTGTCGCGCAATGATCGTCTATCCGGCCATGGACCTGATCGGCGGGCGCTGTGTGCGACTGGCGCAGGGGCAGTTTGACCAGGCGACAACCTATGCGCCCGACCCGATCGACGCGCTCAACGGTTTTGCCGAGGCGGGGGCGATATGGGCGCATGTCGTCGATCTCGATGGCGCGCGGGCCAGGGCGCCGGTCCAGCATGAACTGATCGCGCGGCTGGCGCGGGAGACGCCGCTTCGGTTGCAGGTCGCGGGCGGTTTTCGAACGCGGGAGCAGATCGCCCGGATGTTCGAGGCGGGGGTTGGCCGCGTGGTGATCGGCAGCCTTGCGGTCGAACAGCCGGACCTGGTCCAGGGCTTCATCGAGCAGTTCGGGAGCGAGGCGATCACCGTATCGCTCGATGTGCGGATCGTCGACCAGGTGCCGCGGGTGGCCACGAGTGGCTGGACCCAGGACAGCGGACAGTCGCTGTGGGATGTCGCGGCGTTGTATCCGCAGGCGCGGCATTTGCTGCTGACCGATATCAGTCGCGACGGGATGCTCACCGGGCCCAATTTCGAGTTGCTCGAAGAAGCGGCGGAACGTCTGCCGAAGCTGGCGATCCAGGCGTCGGGCGGGATCGCATCGCTTGACGACATCGCGCGGCTCAGTTCAGCCGGAGTGATCGTCGGCAAGGCGCTGTGGGAAGGTCGATTTACGCTAGCGGAGGCAATTGATCATGCCTTCGCGTAGAATTATCCCATGCCTCGACGTGCGTGACGGGCGGGTGGTCAAGGGCGTTCAGTTCCGCGATCATCGCGACGTCGGCGATATCGTCGAACATGCCTTGCGCTATCGCGATGAAGGCGCCGACGAACTGGTGTTCTATGACATCAGCGCGAGCCCCGAGGGGCGCAGCCTCGACCTCGACTGGGTAAGGCGAGTGGCGGCGGTGATCGATGTGCCGTTCACCGTCGCGGGGGGCGTGCGTACCCGCGACCAGGCGGCGGCGTGTCTCGATGCGGGCGCCGACAAGGTGTCGGTCAATTCACCCGCACTCGAGCGGCCGGGCCTGATCGACGATCTCGCGCGCGACTTCGGCAGCCAATGCGTCGTGCTCGGCGTCGACAGTTTCGAGCATGATGGGGAGTATCGAGTTCAGCAATATACCGGAAGCAGCGCGACGAGCCGTGGAACCGGGCGCCGTACGCTCGACTGGGTGAGCGAGGCGGTGGCGCGCGGGGTCGGTGAGATCACGCTCAACTGCATGCGTCGCGATGGGGTTCGCACCGGTTATGACGTGGCGCACAGCGCGGATGTCGTGGCGAGCGTTTCTGTGCCGGTCATCGCCTCAGGCGGGGCGGGCACCATCGAACATTTCCGCGACATTTTCATTGAGGCCAAGGTCAGCGGTGCGCTCGCCGCGACGGTATTCCACGACCGCTTGATCGCAATCCCCAAGCTCAAGGAGTTTCTCGTCACATGCGGGATCGAAATGCGCCTTTAGGCAAGGCCGACATCGCCGCGCTGGCGTGGGACAAGATGGCCGGGCTGCTGCCCGCAGTGGTTCAGGATGCGGCGAGCGGCCGGATGCTGATGCTCGGCTATATGGACCGCGATGCGCTGTCCGCGACGCTCGAGACTGGCTTTGCAACCTTCTTCAGCCGGTCGAAGAAGCGGCTGTGGCAGAAGGGCGAGACGAGCGGAAATCGGCTGGTTGTTGCGGGCGTGTTCGAGGATTGTGATTCCGATGCGCTGCTGGTCAGGGCGTTGCCCGAAGGTCCGACCTGCCATCTTGGGACAACAAGCTGCTTCGGTGGCGAGGCGAGCGACAGCCCGGCCTGGCTCTCCCAGCTTTCCAATATCATCGCCGCTCGCGCCGCTTCGGGCGATCAGACAAGTTACACCGTGCGCTTGCTGTCCGAAGGGGTGGCGAGGGTCGCGCAGAAAATCGGCGAGGAAGGGGTCGAAGTGGCACTTGCCGCGGTCGGCGGCGATGCTGCGGCGTGCATCGAGGAAAGCGCCGATTTGCTTTATCATCTGGCGGTGCTGATGGAGGCGCGCGACTTCGGGTGGGGCGAGGTGGTCACCACGCTGCAGCGAAGGCATGGCGGCTAGCGGAGGGTTTCGACCGCTTGCGCGAACAGCTGCGGGGTTGCGGCGGCGATGAGCTTGCCGGCGGAAAACTCATCATCACCGTTCCAATTGCCGATCATCCCGCCTGCGCCACGCACCACCGGGATCAATGCGTTGAGATCGTGCGGTTTCAACCCCGCTTCGACAATCAGGTCGAGCGACCCGGCCGCGAGGCGCGCATAGGCATAGCCGTCGAGACCAAAACGGGCGGTCTGGACGCGCTGGCGGAGACGGTCGAATGCTGTCGGGTCGAGCAAGGCCGGATCGGTGGTCGAAAAGCGCGCTTCGGCGAGCGAAGCGCATCCGCTGGTCGCAAGACGTGTTTCCCCGAAGGTGCTGGCCATCGCCGCATATCCGTCGAAACCGATCGTGCGCTCATTGAGACAGGGCGCGTCGATCAGGCCAAGGATCGGTCGATCATCCTTCAACAAGGCGATGAGCGTAACCCAGTGCGGCAGCCCGCAGATGAACGAGCGCGTCCCATCGATCGGATCGAGACTCCAGCAATACGGGCCTTGCGTGGCGCGCGCGCCGAACTCCTCGCCGGCGATGCCATGATCAGGAAAGCGATGCTCGATCAGGCGGCGCATTGCGCGCTCGGCTTCGACGTCGGCCTGGGTGACCGGATCGAACCCATGGTCTCCACCCTTGTCCGAAGGCGGGCAGGGCCGGCGCCAGCGCAACAATGTCTCGGCCCGCGCGGCGTCGGCGAGCTGATGGGCGAATGCGATCAGGTCCGGAGCGATGCTATCATTCAATGAGGGCATCGGAGGCTCCGCTGATCGCGCCGGAAGGTCCTGGCGCAAATCGTCCTTAGCGCAGGCGGCGGGCATGAAAAAAGGGCCTGGCGCGGAAAGTCCGAAGACTCTCTTGGCCAGGCCCGCATTCTCGAACGGATTGTCGTTCGCGTTTAGTCGTTGTCTTCGCGGGTCAGAAAGGCCGGCGCGAACTCGGGCGCCGGACCGTCGCTGTTGCCGCCGCCTTCGCGACGCGGGCCCCGGTCTCCACGATTTTCGCCACCGCGACCTTCGCTGCGGCCGCCGTCACGGCCACCGCCGCCGCCTTCGCGACGCGGGCCACGGTCACCACCGCCATCGCGGCGCGGACCACGGTCGCCACCATCGCGACGCGGACCACGATCGCCGCGACCTTCGCCGCCCCGGCCGCCTTCGCCTGCCGCACGCGGTTCGCGAGCCGGACGGGTGTCTTCGAGCTCGGCTCCGGTTTCCTGATCGACCAGGCGCATTGACAGGCGCACCTTGCCGCGCTGGTCGACCTCGAGCAGCTTGACCTTGACCTCCTGGCCCTCGGTCAGCACGTCGCGGATGTTCTCGACCCGCTCGTTCTTGATTTCGGACACGTGGACCAGCCCGTCCTTGCCGGGCATGAAGGTCACGAAAGCGCCGAAATCGACGAGGTTGGCGACCTTGCCGGTGTAGATCGTGCCGATCTCCGGTTCGGCGACGATGCCATGAATCCACTGGCGCGCGGCCTCGATCTGGGCGACGTCGGACGAGGAAATCTTGATGATCCCCTCGTCGTCGATGTCGACCTTGGCGCCGGTCGTCGCGACGATTTCGCGAATGACCTTGCCGCCGGTGCCGATGATCTCGCGGATCTTGTCCTTGGGCACCGACATCGTCTCGATCCGCGGCGCGTGCGCCGACAATTCGGTCCGATTATGGTCGAGCGCCTTGGCCATTTCGCCGAGGATATGCTCGCGGCCGTCCTTGGCCTGGGC
>JANPMU010000285.1:0-9973 GCA_031427095.1 Sphingomonas sp. | reverse complement strand
GCTCGCGCTCGCCGCCATCCCCGCGCTCTATTTGTTCGCCGCGCTGGTCGGCTCGCTGATCCCGGTCAACCGCGGGTGGAGCGAACCGGTCGGCGGCACGACCGTCTATCTCGTCTCCAATGGGGTCCACGCCGACCTCATCCTGCCGGTTGATGCGCACGGACTGGACTGGCGCCCGCTGCTGCCGCTGAACGATTTTGCGGCGCCCGATGGATCGGCCCAATGGATCGCTTTCGGCGCGGGTGAGCGACGGGTCTATCTCGAAACGCCGCGCTGGCGCGATATCAGACTGGGGACGATCTGGGCGGCACTGTCGGGCGGCGAGCGGGTGATGCATGTCGAACAGATCGCCGATCCGGGCCCGGAAGCCCGCGCGATCCGGCTCCGACCGCACGAATATCGCCGACTATGGGCGGCGATCCGCGCGGGCTTCGCGCTCGATCGCGACGGCCGCCCCCAGCGGATCGACCACCCCGGCTATAATGGCTGGGACGCATTCTATCTCGGCACCGGAAAGGCCAGTGCGTTCGCTACCTCCAACAGCTGGGCCGGCGAGCGGCTGCGGCTGGCCGGGGTCAGGACCGGTGCGTGGTCGCCGTTCGCGCAGGGGCTGCTGTGGCGCTATCGCCCTGCGGATCACAGCACGTAGCGGCTGAGGTCGGCGTTGCGCGCGATTCCGGCGAGCTGGGCTTCGACGAACGCCGCATCGACGGTCAGGCTTTCGCCGCTGCGGTCCTCGGCCTCGAAGCTGATTTCCTCGAGCAATTTCTCCATCACTGTCTGCAAGCGCCGCGCGCCGATATTCTCGAGCGCCTCGTTCACCTCGGCCGCGATCCTCGCGAGCGCGGCGATGCCGTCATCAGCGAAGGTGATCGTCACCCCCTCGGTCGCCAGCAGCGCCTGATATTGTTCGGTCAGGCTGGCCCGGGTCGATGATAATATGTGGACGAAATCGGCCTCGGTCAGCGCTTTCAGCTCGACCCGGATCGGCAAGCGGCCCTGAAGCTCCGGCAGCAGGTCGCTCGGCTTGGCGACATGGAACGCGCCCGACGCGATGAACAATATATGGTCGGTCTTGATCGGCCCGTATTTGGTCGCGACGGTGGTCCCCTCGATCAGCGGCAGCAGGTCGCGCTGGACACCTTCGCGGCTGACCGATCCGCCGCGCACGTCCGACAACGCGATCTTGTCGATCTCGTCGAGGAAGACAATGCCATTGGCTTCGGCATCGGCCAGCGCGGTGCGGTTAACGTCGTCGGGGTCGAGCCTTTTGTCGCCCTCCTCCTCGACCAGCCGGGCGAACGCTTCGGGGACCTTGAACTTGCGCCTTTTGGCGGACTGGCGGCCCATCGCCTTGCCCATCATCTCGCCCAGATTGATCATCTGACCGCCCATCCCGGGCATGTCGAAGGCCATCGCCGGGGCCTCGTGGACCTCGATCTCGACCTCGGCGGAATCGAGGCTCCTGTCGGCGAAGCGCTGGCGGAAGCTGGCTCGCGTCGCTTCGCTCGATCCCTTGCCGGTGAGCGCGTCGAGCAATCGCTCCATCGCCGCGGCCTCGGTCGCCTCGCGCACTGCAAGCCGGCGCCGCTCGCGCTCCAATCGGACCGCTTCCTCGACGAGGTCGCGGGCGATCTGCTCGACGTCGCGCCCGACATAGCCGACCTCGGTGAACTTGGTCGCCTCGACCTTGACGAACGGCGCGTCGGCAAGCTTGGCCAGCCGCCGCGCAATCTCGGTCTTGCCGCACCCCGTCGGCCCGATCATCAATATGTTCTTGGGGGTGACCTCCTCGCGCAGTTCGGGCGACAGCCGCTGGCGCCGCCAGCGGTTGCGAAGCGCCACCGCGACCGCCTTCTTGGCATCGGTCTGGCCGACAATATGCTCGTCCAATGCCGCGACGATCGCTTTAGGGGTAAGATTGTCGTTCATTCTATTCCTGTCTGGTGTTCCTGCGAAGGCAGGAACCTTGTGAAGCACCGCTCCTGCCTTCGCAGGAGCACATCACTTATTCGCCAACACTCTCCACCGTCAGCCGGTCGTTGGTGAACACGCACACTTCGGCGGCGATCGCCATGGCGCGGCGGGCGAGCTTTTCGGGGTCGGTTTCGTAATCGACCAGCGCCTTGGCCGCGGCGAGCGCGTAATTGCCGCCCGATCCGATCGCCGCGATCCCGCCTTCGGGCTCGAGCACGTCGCCATTGCCGGTCAGGATCAGCATCACCTCGGCGTCGGCGACGATCATCATCGCTTCGAGATTGCGCAGATATTTGTCGGTTCGCCAGTCCTTGGCGAGCTCGACCGCGGCGCGCATCAGATTGCCGTGGTGCTGTTCGAGCTTCTTTTCGAGCCGCTCGAACAGAGTGAAGGCGTCGGCGGTTGCACCCGCGAACCCGCCGATCACCTTGCCCTCGCTCCCCAGGCGGCGGACCTTCTTCGCATTGGGCTTCATCACCGTATTGCCCATCGACACCTGGCCGTCGCCGGCAATCACTGTTCGCCCGTCCAACTTGACCCCGAGGATCGTCGTCCCGTGCCAGCTTTCCATCATTGCTCCCGCTCTCATGTGGGACGCGATGTGGGGAGCGCGCTTAAGCCCCGCAAGCTCATCGCGAGTTGGCCAGGAGGAAGGCGGCGCTGTCGGCAAGCGCGGGGGTCTTGCCGCGAAATGGCCGCGACAGCGACATGGCGAGGTCGACGTGGCTTTTGCCCGGATAGAGCCGCAGCTCGACCAAGGCGCCAAGCTGTTTGAGCCGGGCGGCGAGCGCTTCGCTGTTGCGCGGTTTGACGACATCATCGGCGGTCCCTGCGGCTAACAGCATCGGCGGGGCGTCGGCCCTCGCGAAACTGATCGGCTGGGTCTCAGCCGGGCGCGGCCATTGGCCGAGCGCATCGCGGCTGCGGATCTCGGTGAAGGGGTAGAAATCATACGGGCCGGCGAGCAAGGCAGCGGCGCGAACGATCCCCGGGTCGACCCCGATGTCGGTCAGATAATGGCGGTCGAGCGCGATCATCGCGGCGTTATAGGCGCCCGAAGAATGACCGGCGATGCTGATCCGCTTCGGATCGCCGCCATATTTCGCGACATTGTCGCGCGCCCATTTGACCGCGAGCGCGCCGTCCTCGACAAAGGTCGGGAAGCGAACGCCCGGCACCAGCCGGTAATTGGGAACGACCGCGATGAAGCCCTGCGACGCGAAGCCCGCACCGGCAAAGCCATAGTCGCCGCGCGATCCGGCGACCCAGCCGCCGCCATAATAAAAGATCACCACCGGGAGCGCTGCCGCATTGTTCCCGCGCGTCGAAGACGGGGCGTAGAGGTCGAGGGTGAGCCGCGGATCCTTGCCGAAGGCGACCCCCGTCGCGACCCTTTTGGCCCCCGCCCCGCCCGTGAACCGGTCGAGCCCGGTGAGCAGGCCCGGGGGCGAACAACCCGCGAGCGCGGCCAGCGCAAGCAGCGATGCGCCAAGCCGACTGGATCGCGATCGGGCGGGAGGTGTGAAGGCCATGGATACTCCGACAGGTTTTCAGCCGAACGCCCGACCCTGCGCATGGTTTCCGCTGATTGCTCCCCGACCTAGCGCTCGACCCCCCGATCTACCGCTCCACTCCCTTGACCTTCCCCCAAGTGCGCGCGGCGGTGTAGCCGAGGTAGCCGGTGCCGAACAACGCATAGAGCTCCTCGGGGATGCCGCGCAGATAAGCGGTCATGCCATTGCCGATGCCGAGCGCCATCCTGGGATCCACGGCGGCGATCAGGCCCATCGGGATCGACCACAGGATCAAGGTGTACATCATGTAGAGAAAGCTCGGGCGGGCGCGGCTGGTCCACGGGTCGGGGGACTGCGCCTCGGCGACGATTGCCTGCATCTGGACCGCGATGATCGCGGCGTCCTGATCACCCTGCAGCTTGAGCAGTTCGAGCTTGGCCTTGTCGCGGGCGAGCGGGTCGGGGATGATCTTGTCGAGCAGCGCGGATACCGGCCCGATGATCGCGTCGAAAATTCCCATATCGGATTCTCCTGAGGGCAAATTGTCAAAGTTGGGGCGGTTGAAGAATCACTCGCCGATCGTGCCGATCCGGTTCGCAAGCCAGCCATAAAGGAACGCCTCATTGGCCGGGCGGCGTTCAGCCAGCCGCAAATAGCGTTCGCCTTGGAGCGCTTCGAGTGCGCGCAGCAGAACAGTCTCTCCGCCGCGCTTTCCGCGCGCTTCGAGGAACCCGTCGAGCGCGGCCAGCGCGCGCGGTCCAATCCGCCCGTCCGGAACCAGATCGGGATAATCGCGGCCATTGCGGTTGAGCGCCGTCAGCGCGCGCTGGAGGAAGGTCGCGGCAACTGCGGGGCCCATGTTGGCGCCGGTATCGAACAGTTCGGCGGCAATCCGGGGCACGCGTTTGGCGACCTCGTCGAACCGCGGCCTCAGCCAATATAGCCGCCGGTAGATCGCCGCCGCTTCGTCCAGCGGCAAGTCGGCCATCGCCCCGCCATAGCCATGCGCCCGCGCCACCGCTTCGGTAATCCCGAAGCAGGTCGGCCCGCCACGATCGGCGGGATGATTGACGTAACCCCCCTCGCGATCGATCAGCGCATCGATCAGACCGTCGGCGATGCGCCCGATATCCTGCGGACTGTCCATGTGCGTCCTCCCAAAAATTCCCCGAGTCGAGGATTGATAACCGTATAGGTTATATGTAGGAAAGTGTTTTTACCAGAAGCGCGTTTTGGCTGATCGCGCGGAATTGCTTGGGCTGGACACGCGCAATGCCGGTCGCGGCGGCTCCCCCGCTTACAAAATGGCGCGCGGCAGGAACCGCTTTTTCCGCCTTGCCGTAGCGGTAAGTGTTGCTGTGGCGTCACTTGTCTTGCGCCGCGCGGCTCGGCCATAATGCTGGGCTGAAGACCGCGAACCTGTCGCGGCGGTGGGGAGGATGCCAGATCATGTTGAACGCTCGCATGATTGCGAAGTCGCTTTGCGCTGCCACCGCATTGGTCGCCTGCGCGACACCCGCCGCCGCCCAGCGCGTCGACCGGATCGTCGCGTTCGGCGACAGCTATGCCGACGACGGCAATTTGTTCGCGTTGATCGGCCAGCCGTTCCCGTCGGTCTATCCGACCGGGCGCTTTTCAGGCGGGACCAATTACATCGATACGCTTGGCCAGATCCTCAATGTCCCGATTGACAATTTCGCGATCGGCGGGGCGTTCACCACCAATGATAATACCGTCGCCGGGCCGGGCGTGCTCGGTTTCCCGACCGAATATCTGAGCTTCCTTGGCGGCGGCGGACCCGCTGCCTTCCCGCGGGTCAGCGGCACGTTCGACCAAAGCGACCTGCTCGCCATCTCGATCGGCGGCAACGATGCGCGCTTCTATCAGCAGAATTTCGGCACGCTGGCCGGCGCACCGGCCGCCGCCGCGACCGCCGTCGCGAGCGCTTCGGCCGGGCTCAATGCGCTGGTCGGTGCCGGCGCGCCGACGATCAGCTTCCTGGCCGGCAACACCGCCAATCTTCCCGAGATCGCGTCCGACCCGGCCGGTCGGGCGGTGCGCAACGCTTTTGCGACCGCCTTCAACGCCGGTATCCAGACGACGCTGGCCGGCTATGCGGCCAATGGTGTGATCGTCAATTACACCGACCTTAATTTGATCGGCGACCGGATCGTCGCCAACCCGGCCGCGTTTGGCCTGACCAGCGCCGGGGCGTGCAATTTGGGTGCGGGCTGCATCACCAATCCCGCCGCCGCCAACCAGTTCCTGTTCTATGTCGACCAGATCCATCTGACCTCGGCCGGCTTCGCGATCGTCGCGCGCTATGTCGCGACGCAATTGCAGGCGCCGCTGACCTTGCAGGCGACGAGTGACCTCGCGCTCGATACCGCGCGTCAGTTCGGGCGGACGCTGACCACGCGCATGGACCTTGGCGCACCGCGCGATGGTGACATGAGCGAGGGGATGAAGGTCTATCTTGTCGGCGACATGCTCCAGCACAAGGTCGGTTCGGACGCCCGCAGCGACGCGTTCGACGTGTCCAGTGTCGGCGCCACCGCAGGGCTCGAATATGGCTTCGGCAATGGCGTGTTCGGGCTCGCCGCCAATTATGCGCGTGGCCGCGCCAAGTTCGGCAATGATGCCGCCGACACTCGCGCCAACAGCTATCAGATCGGCGCCTATGCCGGCTTCGGGATCGCCGGCGGGTTCGCCCAGGGCTATTTCGGCTACGGCAAGGACGATCACAAGATCCGCCGGGCCGGCGTGATCGACGCGATGCGCGCCGATCCCAACGGCAATCACACGATCGCGGGCGCCAAGGCGGGCTATCTGATGCCGATGGGGATTGTCCGCGTCGGACCGGTGGTCGCGCTGGATTATGCCAAGGCCAAGGTCGACGGCTATACCGAGAGCGGCGACGCGGCACTGACGCTCAATGTCGATTCGTTGCATTATCGCGCGCTGACCGGGAGCGCCGGGCTCGAGCTGCGCGGCGATTTCGCGGGCAGCGGCATCCAGCTGCGCCCGTTCATCGCCGCGACGATCGACAAGGACTTCACCGGCGACGGCCGCACCATATTTTATGCGCAGACCTCGGCGCCGATCATCGTCAATCATTATGCCTATGAGGACCGCTCGAAGAAGGCTTATGCGCGGCTGGCCGGCGGGGCCAGCGCGGCGATCCTGTCGGGGGTCAGCCTCGACGCGGCGGCCTCATCGACCTTCGGCAAGAAGCAGGGCGAGGAAGTCTCCGCGCACATCGGGGTCAAGATCGGCTTCTGAATATTTCGGAATGAACACGCGATTCGGGCTCGGCGTCTCCATCGCCCGCCGCGGGCATGCGGGTCCGGCCGAGATTGACAGCGGGCGTTCGCCGGGCGTTAATCGCCGCACCAGCCGGTCGGGCGCGCCGGATGGACGTGGCAGAGCCAATCGTCGATCAGCGCCTGCCGACAACAAGGGGGGAATGATGGAACAGGCAATCAAGGCACCCGTCCACCTGTGGATCGTGGGAATTCCGGCACTGCTTTGGAACTGTATCGGCGCGATCGATTATACCATGACGCGGATGCGCAATACCGAATATCTGCAATCGGCAATGCCGACGGTTGACCCTGAAGCCATGCTCGCCTGGGTCGACGCCTTCCCAATTTATGCGCAGGTCGGCTGGGGCCTCGGCGTGTGGATGGGCGTGCTCGGCTCGATCCTGCTGTTGATGCGCAGGCGGTGGGCGGTTCCGGCGTTCGCGCTGTCGCTGATTGGAGCGATCCTGGGTCTCGGCTATCAAATCGCCGCCGCCCCGCCGCTGGCGGGTGCCGAAGGAGCGATGTTCGCGATCATGCCCTACATCATCATCCTGATCGCTGTGGCCCTGCTCTATTACGCGCACCGCCAGAAACAGACCGGCGTGCTGCGCTAGGCGGCGCTACCACTTCTTTGTCGGAACGTTCTTGCCCCACTGGTAGTGCTCGCGCTCTCGATCCTGTTTGCGCACGATGCAACCGGTCCAGCCGCCGGGGCCGACCGGGCCGCATGACTGAATACCGACCTCCCCGCCCTCGGCCCAGCGGGAGCGCTCGCGCATCACGCTCTCGGTTTCGCCCGAAGGGTCAAACGGTCGGTCGCGATCGGGCAGGCGGTATCGCTCGTCCAGTTGACGCCGCCCGCACACGACAATCTCGCCGCGATCACTTGGCTTGCTGCACCGGTCGCCATCGACCACCCGCCGCACTTCCTCGCCGTAGGCCTGGGCTCCAGCTTGGTCGCGGCATCGATGAGCTTGAGCTTGTCGAGCGCGCGCTTTTGAATATCCGGCGACAGCTTGCGGCTGCGCAAGCCATTCCAGATGCGTTCGGTTTCGGTTTCAGAGAAGCTGCCGATCATCGATGGCTCTCTCGGCTGTTCTTGGTCATGCCGATTCTTCAAACATGAATTTGAATCACTGACCACCATGTACAGCGGCCATTTCCAGCCATTGGTCTCAAGCCTACCGCCCGAACTTCGTCCTCGACTGCTTCCCGAACCGCCCCTTGCGCGTGCCCGGTTTACCCTCGGTCGAATGGCCCGGAGATCGCGGGGCGCGGCGCTCCTGCACCGGGAGCCCGAGCTCATCTTCCTCCAACCGGCGGATCTCGTCGCGCAACCGCCCGGCTTCCTCGAATTCAAGGTCGGACGCGGCCTTGCGCATCCTGGCCTCGAGATCGCCGATGTAGGCGCGCAGATTATGGCCGACGAGGTGCGGGCGGTCGTCGTCACCGGTCTCGACCTGGACCCCGTCACGCGACGCGACATGGGCGATGATGTCGCCGATCTGCTTGCGAATACTTTCCGGGGTGATCCCGTGCTCGAGATTATAGGCGACCTGCTTTTCACGCCTGCGGTCGGTTTCGCCCAGCGCGCGTTCCATCGATCCGGTGACCCGGTCGGCGTAGAGGATCACGCGGCCGTCGATGTTGCGCGCGGCGCGGCCGATGGTCTGGATCAATGAGGTTTCGGAGCGCAAAAAACCTTCCTTGTCGGCGTCGAGGATCGCGACCAGCCCGCACTCCGGAATGTCGAGGCCTTCGCGCAGCAAATTAATCCCGACCAGCACGTCATAAACCCCGAGCCTCAAGTCGCGGATCAGCTCGATCCGTTCCAACGTCTCGACGTCGCTATGCATGTAGCGGACCTTCAACCCCGCCTCGTGGAGATATTCGGTCAGATCCTCGGCCATCCGCTTGGTCAAAGTCGTGACGAGCGTGCGATAGCCCTTTTTCGCGGTCTGCTTGGCTTCATGGACGAGATCGTCGACCTGGTCCTCGACCGGCTTGATTTCGACCGGCGGGTCGATCAGCCCGGTCGGGCGGATCACCTGTTCGGCGAACACGCCATCGGTCGCATTCATTTCCCACGGCCCCGGGGTGGCCGAGACGAACGTCGTCTGCGGGCGCATCGCGTCCCATTCGTTGAACCTGAGCGGGCGATTGTCGATGCACGACGGCAGGCGAAAGCCATATTCGGCGAGCGTGATTTTGCGCCGGTGATCGCCCTTGGCCATCGCCCCGATCTGCGGCACCGTCTGGTGGCTTTCGTCGACGAACAGCAGCGCGTTGTCGGGAAGATATTCGAACAGGGTCGGCGGCGGTTCGCCCGGCAAACGCCCGGTGAGGAAGCGCGAATAATTCTCGATCCCCGCGCAACTTCCGGTCGCGGCGATCATCTCCAAATCGAAATTGGTGCGCTGCTCGATCCGCTGGTGCTCGATCAACTTGCCCTCGGCCTCGAGCTCCTTCAAGCGCTCGGCAAGCTCGTGACGGATCGCGTGCATCGCCTGCTTCAAGGTCGGACCCGGCGTCACATAATGCGAATTGGCATAGACTTTGATGCTGTCGAGGCTGGCGATCTTCTTGCCGGTCAGCGGGTCAAATTCGACAATTCCCTCGACCTCGTCGCCGAAGAACGAGATCCGCCACGCAGTATCCTCATAATGCGACGGAAAGATTTCGAGATTGTCGCCGCGAACGCGGAAATTGCCGCGCACAAAGGCGGCGTCGTTGCGCTTATACTGGAGCGCGACGAGCTTGCGGATGATCTCGCGCTGGTCGGCGACATCGCCCGTCTTCAACGAAAAGATCATCGCCGAATAGGTTTCGACCGACCCGATCCCGTAGAGGCACGAGACCGAGGCGACGATGATCACGTCGTCGCGCTCCAGGAGTGAGCGGGTCGCGCTATGCCGCATCCGGTCGATCGCCTCGTTCACCGAGCTTTCCTTCTCGATGTAGGTGTCGGAGCGCGGGACATAGGCTTCAGGCTGGTAATAGTCGTAGTAGCTGACGAAAAATTCGACCGCATTGTCGGGGAAGAAGCTCTTGAACTCGCCGTAGAGCTGCGCCGCCAAAGTTTTGTTCGGTGCGAGCACGAGCGCCGGTCGCTGCGTTGCTTCGATGACGTGGGCGACGGTGAACGTTTTGCCGGAGCCGGTAACGCCGAGCAGCACC
>JANPMU010000284.1:0-5870 GCA_031427095.1 Sphingomonas sp. | reverse complement strand
ATCGCATTGTTCGTCGACCGCAAAACCGGCCAGCCGCTGGTCGATCCGGCGGTCAACGCGCGGATCGTCGCCGGAATCAAATCGCACGGCGTCGACGCCTGGTCCGACGAGCGCGCGCAAGACTATCTCGGCGGCGAATATGATGCCGGGGATTATGACCGCGTCACCGACATCCTCGACGTGTGGTTCGACAGCGGCTGCACCCATGTGTTCACCCTGGAAAGCGGGCGCTGGCCTGATCTGACCCGCCCCGCAGGGTATGACAAACCTCCGGCCGACCTCTATTTGGAAGGCTCCGACCAGCATCGCGGCTGGTTCCAGTCGAGCCTGCTCGAAAGCTGCGGGACGCGCGGGCGGGCACCGTACAAAGCGGTGCTGACCCATGGCTTCACGATGGATTCGAAGGGCATGAAAATGTCCAAGAGCATGGGCAACACGATCAACCCGCTCGACCTGATGCGCGACTATGGCGCGGACATTTTGCGGCTGTGGGCGCTGTCGGTTGATTTCACCGAGGACCACCGCATCGGCAAGGAGATCCTCGCCGGGGTCGCCGACCAGTATCGCAAATTGCGCAACACGTTTCGCTATCTGCTCGGCGCGCTCGACGGGTTCGAAGAGGCCGAGCGGGTTACCGACGTCGCGGCAATGCCCGAGCTCGAACGCTATATGCTGGCGCTGCTGGCGCGGCTGGACGCGACCTTGCGGCAGGCGACAGCTGACTTCGACTTCAACACCTATGTCCGCGCGCTGACCGACTTTTGCAACGAGGACCTGTCGGCCTTCTTCTTCGATATCCGCAAGGACTCGCTGTACTGCGACGCCGCGAGCGACCCCAAGCGGATGGCCTACCGCACCGTGCTCGACACGCTGTTCCACGCTTTGGTGCGCTATGCCGCGCCGGTGCTGGTGTTCACTGCCGAGGAGGTTTGGGGGACGCGGTATCCGGATCCGGGCAGCGTGCATCTGTTGGAGTGGCCGGAAATCGAAGTGACGGTTGCCGATAACGAGCTCTGTGAAACTTACGCCGACTTCAGACAGTTGCGAGCCGACATCTTTCCTCATCTCGAAATTCTACGACGCGACAAGGTGATTGGCTCCTCTCTGGAGGGAGTTGTCTCGATTTACAGTTCTTCTGACGCCTTGGAGCAGATGGCGGACTTCGATTTCTCGGAGCTGTTAATTGTCTCAGAAGCCCAATGGCTGGTCGGGACCGTGCCAAGAACGGCACAGGGATTTATCCATCACTCGAACGGCGATGTACTTGATTGCGCCCGTTTCGCAGTCAGCCGCACCACCCACAACAAATGCGGCCGCTGCTGGCGGCACCTGCCCGAAGTCGCCGAGGACGGCGGCCTGTGCAATCGCTGCGAGGCGGTGGTGCATGACTAATCGCGTCCTCGCCTACAGCCTCGCGCTCATCATCTTCGCGGCCGACCAATTGACCAAATGGCTGATGATCGGACCGCTCGACCTCCAGTCGGTTCGCCAGATTGAAATCCTGCCGATCTTCAACCTCACCTGGACCGAGAATCGCGGCATTTCGCTGGGGCTGCTCCACGCCTCGAGCGAAACCGGACGCTGGCTGCTGGTGGCGATGACCGCGGCGATCGCGATCGCCATCGCGGTGTGGATCCAGCGTGAAAAACGCCGCGGCGACCAGCTTGCTTTGGGGCTCGTGCTCGGCGGAGCGCTCGGCAATATCCTCGATCGCAGCCGGTTCGGCTATGTCGTCGACTTCGCCGACCTGCATTTCGGCTCGTTCCGTCCGTTTTTGGTCTTCAATATCGCCGACGCTGCGATTAGTATCGGCGTCGTCATCCTGCTACTGCGGGCCTTCCTGCTTCGTCCGGCACGGCCCGAGGAGAATATTGAACATGCGTAAGGTCCTTCCTTTTCTCCTCATTCCGGCGATCGCGCTGGGTGGCTGTGGCGCATTCGGCGGCAGCGGCGGCAACCGGCTCGACGAATTCGCGGTTGCGCGCAACGCGCCTCTGGTCATCCCGCCCGATTATACGCTGGCCCCGCCGGTAGCCGGGACCGTCGGCCTGTCGGCGAGCGATGCGCAGAGCCAGGCGATCGAGGCTTTGTTCGGCGGTCCTGCCCCGCGCAGCAATTCGGAAACCAGCCTGCTCGAGCGCGCCGGTCGCGACCGCGCCGCGCTTGGGGTGCGCTCGATTGCCGGTGATCCGCAGACCAATGTCGTCGACAAGGGCCCTGCGACCCAGGCGATCATCGCCGCGCCCGAGGGCGACGGCCAGGACGCCTCGGCCCAGATCCCGTCCTGAGCCGGCAAGCGACGCTCCGCGATCATGACCTCCGATAGCCTTTCCGTCCGGCTGGTCGATGTCGAGTCGATGCTCGACCGCTCGCGACGACGCTTCGAGGAAGGCGTCAAGCTGGTCGAGGACGCGCATCGCGCGCTGGCCGAAATCCAGCAGCAATTGCTCGGATCGCCGGTCATGCTGTCGCCCGAAGATCATGAAGAGGCCGCGTCGCGCCTGCTCGACACGCTGCGTGCGGCGGGCAGCGAGATGCCCGCGACATTGTGCGGCGGCCGTCTCGCGGTCGATCAGGTCCAGCGGCTGATCCGCATTGACGGTCACCCGATCGGGATTACCGAAATGGAATATCGGGTGCTCGAACTGCTTGCCTTCGCGCGCAACAATGTCGTCACCCGGACGATGCTCCTGAAACATCTCTATCGCCGCGCCGATGACCAACCCCAGGCCAAGATCATCGACGTGTTCATTTCCAAGCTGCGCAAGAAATTGCGGCTGGCGAGCGACGGCGCGGAGTTTATCGAGACCATCCCGCAGCGCGGCTGGATCTTGCGCGACCTGGAAAATCCTGCCGATTCGGACTGAAGTCTGGTTCCGCTTCGCCGGTGCGGCACTGAAACAGACTCCACGGATTCACCGAATCTTCAGCACGCCCGCGCAAAGCTGCGCGTCATGCTCCATTTCGTTCCGTTATCGTCCGCCGACTCCGCCCCGGCCCCTTACGCCGAAGCGGTCGCGAGGCTCGCGAGCATTCGCCAGGCGCTGCACATGGTCGAACAATTCGAACTCGGCGAGCCACCGCGCGCGGCGATCGATTCGGGACACGACCGCGATCAGCAGATGGCGACCGCCTGGCCAGCCACGGCCAAAGCGACCCGGCGCTGCTTCGCCGAGCGCTCGGCGCGAACCGCGAGCGTTGCCGCCGCCGGCCTGGAAGTGATTCTGGCGCAGCGGGTCGAGGGCATGACCCCCAATCCCGCCTCGGTGGAAAAACTCGCTGCGGCGATCCGGGCGGGAATCGAGGAACTCGACGCCTTGATGGCGCCGCACGATCGACGCTGAAACACGCCCTACGCTACGCCGGTCGCCTTGGGCGCGTCGGGGTCGGCACCATATTCGCCCCAGCTGCCGTCATACAGCCGCGCATCGCGGTTGCCGAGCAGCCGCGCGGCGAAGATCAGCGAGGTCGCGGTGACCCCTGACCCGCAAGTGGCGACGAACGGGTGGTCGGGATCGACCCCCGATGCGTCGAACGCGCGGCGTAACTCGTCCCCGCGCTTGAACGTCCCATCGTCGCGGTACAATGCGGAAAAAGGCAGGTTTCGCGCACCGGGAATATGACCCGGCGATATGCCCGGGCGCGGCTCGGGCTCGGTCCCCGCGAAGCGCGCGGCCCCGCGCGCATCGAGCAGGGGAACGCCGATGCCCGATCGGATATCGCGCTTGGTCACGACCTTGCCGGCGCTGGCCGACGCGTCGAACCGGGCGGTCCTGCCCGCCGCCTCGCCGGCTTCGACCGGGTGGCCGTCGGCGATCCATTTCGCCAGCCCGCCGTCGAGGATCGCGACCGAGGTCGCGCCGAAATGGCGAAGCATGAACCAGCCCCGCGTCGCGCTGCGCAGCGGGCTGTTGTCATAGACGATGATCCGGTCGTCGCGGCCGACCCCGAGCGCGGCCATCGCCGCCCCGAATTCGGCCGAGGGCGGCAACATGTGCGGCGCGGGATGGTCGCGATCGACCACCGCATCGAGGTCGAGAAATCGCGCGCGCGGAATATGGGCGGTCCGATATTCGGCGTGCGCGTCGCGGCCCGTTCCGGGCAGGAACAGGGTCGCATCGACGATCGCCAGATCCGCCGCGCGCAGATTGTCGGCCAGCCAGGCAGTTGAAACCAGATCATCCATCATTGTCACTCCCTGTATGCGCCGCGACAAAGGATAGGCGCCTGGCCTTCACGCTGCTAGGGGAGCGCCGATGGACCCCATTCATCTCGGCCAGGCCAGCGCGCTGCCGGCGTCCCCCGAAGCGGCCACGCTCGACTATGTCGCCAACCCCCGCGCCGATACGCTTTATCTGGTGCGCTTCGCCGCGCCCGAATTCACCTCGCTGTGCCCGATTACCGGCCAGCCCGACTTCGCCCATCTGGTGATCGATTATGCCCCCGGCCAAACGATCGTCGAATCCAAATCCCTGAAACTGTTCCTCGGCTCGTTCCGCAACCACGCCGGATTTCACGAGGACGTCACCGTCGGCATTGGCCAGCGGCTGGTCGCGGAAATGCACCCGCGCTGGCTGCGCATCGGCGGCTATTGGTATCCGCGCGGGGGCATGCCGATCGACGTCTTCTGGCAGAGCGGCGCTCCACCCGAAGGACTGTGGCTCCCCGATCAGGGAGTGAGCTCATACCGCGGCCGGGGCTGACTCGGCCTCGCGCCGGGTCTTGAGGTAGAGGAACGCGATCGCGGCGGCAAAGGCAGCCAGCCCGAGCGGGACCGCCCAGGCGAATTCCTCGACCAGCGCCAGCGGCGTGTCATTGTCGGTCGCCCCGACGATCCCGGCGAAGACCACGCCGAACAGGCTTTCACCGACGATCAGCCCGGTCGCCATCAGCACGCCCAGCCGCTCTGCAAACGCCGGATTGGCCGAACGCTCGGCCCAGCGATTATAGAGCCATCCGATCAACGCGCCCAACGGGATCAGCAGGGTCAGCGACATCGGCAGATAAATCCCCATGCCGACCGCGAGCGGCGGCAGACTGTAGCGTCCACCATGGCGCAGCAGCTCGTCGATGATCACCATCGCCACCCCGATGCCCGCGCCGAGCCCGATCAGATTCCAGTCAAGATTGCCGCCAAGCACACCCTGCGCGATCGCCGAGATGAGCTGCGCCTGTGGAGCGGCGAGCGCGTTGGGCCCGGCGCCAGGCGCACCCTGAAAGCCGAACGCACTGTTGAGCAAATCCAGGATCGGCGGGATGATCACCGCCCCGAACACCACGCCCAGGATGAGCGCGACCTGTTGCCGCCAAGGGGTCGCGCCGACCAATTGGCCGGTCTTCAAATCCTGCAAATTATCATTGGAAATAGTTGCCACACCGAACACGATCGCGGTGACAAATAAAGCGAACGCGACCAGAGCCTGGCTCGACGATGCGTCGGTCTGGCCATAGAGCGCGGCGAGGATCAGCGAAATGCCGAGTACCGCGAGGATTCCGACCCCCGAGATCGGGCTGTTCGATGCGCCGATCAGCCCGGCCATATAGCCGCACACTGCGGCGATGATGATTCCGGCGACGAGGATGAAGACGATGGTAATGAGGATCGTCGGCAGCGGATTGGCGCCGATCGGCCCGCTCCGCGCGAACATCACCAGCAGCAGCCCGATCGGGATCATCGAGGCGAGGATGGTTCCGCCGACGATGCCGATGGGAATATCGCGGTCGGTGATGTCGAGCGAATCATTGCCGTCGGCACGGCGCGCGCTCGACGCCGCAATCGCCGAGCGGATGCCGCTGACAACCGGTCCGAGGATCTTGACCAGGGTCCAGATCGCCGCGACCCCGATCGTCCCGGCGCCGATGAAGCGCAC
>JANPMU010000283.1:0-1546 GCA_031427095.1 Sphingomonas sp. | reverse complement strand
GTGCTGAACGCTTACTACAGTATGATCGGATCGGGCTCTGTCAGCTCAAATGCACCGCTCGGTAAGGCGTAGCGTTTAGGCGGGCTGAGCTGCACCCGGTTTCGCGGACACCCGGTTAAGCTACAACCGTCTGCCTTTCGAAGTCCATCGGGCTGAGATAGCCCAAGGTCGAGTGGCGGCGGGTCGGATTGTAGAAGCGTTCGATGTAGTCGAACACCTCGGCCCTGGCATGATTGCGCGTACGGTAGATTTTGCGGGCGATCCGCTCGGTCTTCAACGAGGAGAAGAAGCTCTCCATCGCGGCATTGTCCCAGACGTTACCCGAGCGGCTCATCGAGCAGGTAACGCCGTTGTCGGTCATCAGGCGCTGGAACTGCTCGCTGGTGTATTGGCTGCCCTGGTCCGAGTGATGCAGCAATGCATCGGGCTTTCCACGCCGCCAGATCGCCATGACCAGCGCGTCGGTGACAAGCTGTGCCGTCATTGTGTCGCTCATCGACCAGCCGACAACGCGGCGTGAGAACAGGTCGATGACGGCCGCGACGTAGAGCCAGCCCTCGGCAGTCCAGATGTAGGTGAAGTCCGCCACCCACTTCTGGTTCGGTGCGTCAGCGCTGAACTGCCGATCAAGCACATTGCCGGCGATCACCGATCGCTGGCCTTCGTCCTTGGGCAGGCCTCGCCGCCGCGGGCGAGCCTTGAGCCCGTGGAGGCGCATCAGGCGTTCGACCCGATGCAGACCATATGACAGGCCTTCGGCCAGGAGGTCGTGCCAGACGCGACGTGCCCCATAAGTCCGGTAGCTGGAGACGAAGCTGGCTCGGATCCTCCCGGCATATTCTTCGTCGCTGCGCGACCGGGCGCTCGGCGCGCGCACGAGCCAGGCGTGGAAGCCACTACGCGAAACACCGAGCGCCCCGCAAATCCACGATACCGGCCAAATCCCTCGATGCTTGGCGATGAACCCGAACTTCATATCGAGTCCCTCGCAAAGTAGGCTGCGGCTTTTTTTAGGATGTCACGCTCGGCCTTCATCCTGGCAAGCTCGCGGCGTAGCCGCTCAATCTCCTGGCTCTCGGGCTTCATCTGGCCGTTGCCCGGAAACGCCGAGTGCGGATCAGCTTCCGCTTCGCGGACCCATTTGCGTAGCACGTTCTCGTGCAGATCCAGGTCGCGCGCGCCGCCTGTGCCACCGTCACGCCCCGATCTCGGACCAGCTTCACCGCCTCGAACTTATACTCTCGGCTGAACTTCCGTCGTTGCATTTATAACCTCCAGTTCCAAAAGCACCTTATCTCGGTGTCTACGAAACCGGCAGCAGCTCATTGCCGGGCTCAGCACCCGTTAAATCGCTTGCGGAGATTGCGATTGATTGATTGAATGGCGCCGCGAGGAAATGCTGCCATGAGCGATCTGATTTGGTTGTCGGAGGGAGAAAGTTCGGAATATGCTATCCTTCGGATTCCGCGCAAAGCACCGCTGAACCCGGATAACGCGTCTCTGCAACCGCACCCTCCTCCGCCTTCGTCTCAAGTACGAAAGCGCC
>JANPMU010000282.1:0-1659 GCA_031427095.1 Sphingomonas sp. | reverse complement strand
TGCAATCGCTTGCGGAGGCAGGTTGCTGGCGGACCGCGTCACGACTAGGGACAGGCGCGATGAAAGCCGACAAAGTTTCGACCCTCCTGCTGTTCGGAGCGACCGGCGATCTTGCGCGGCGGATGTTGCTGCCGTCGCTCTACGGGCTCGATGCCGATGGACTGTTGCCCGAGGGGCTGAAGATCGTCGCGACCGCGCGCAGCGTGTTGGATGACGCTGCCTATCGCGCGCTTGCCCACAACGCGCTCGCGGAACATCTGCCGCCCGATTTCCTCAACGCCGAGACCGCAGAGCGGTTCGTCAAGCGGCTGTCCTACGTGCCGCTCAATGCCACCGACAGCAGCGGATTCGCGGCGCTCGCCGAGCGGATCGACCCGGCGAAGGGCCTGGCGATTTTTCTGTCGACCGCGCCGTCGCTGTTCAAGCCGATGATCGACGGGCTGGCGGGTGCCGGGCTGACCGGCGAACGAGTGCGGATGGCGCTGGAAAAGCCGCTCGGCGCGGATCTCGAGTCGAGCCGGGCGATCAACGACGCGGTCGCCGCCGCTTTCCCCGAACAGCGGACGTTCCGAATTGACCATTATCTCGGCAAGGAGACGGTCCAGAACCTCCTCGCGCTGCGCTTCGCCAATGTGATGTTCGAGCCGCTGTGGAACTCGGCCACGATCGATCATGTCGAGATCAGCGTGTCGGAAACCATCGGGCTTGAAGGGCGCGGCGATTATTATGACGGCGCGGGCGCGCTTCGCGACATGGTCCAGAACCATATGCTGCAATTGCTTGCGTTGGTCGCGATGGAGCCGCCGTCGCGGTACGACGCCACCGCAGTGCGCGATGAAAAGGTCAAGGTGCTGCGCTCGCTCCGCCCGATCGGCGCGGAGGATGTCGGAAGGCACGTCGTCACCGGTCAATATGTCGGATATGTCGACGAACTCGGCCGCGCTTCGACCACCGAGACGTTTGTCGCATTGAAGGCGTTCGTCGACAATTGGCGCTGGGCGGGGGTGCCTTTCTATCTGCGCACCGGCAAGAACATGCCCGAGCGACGGACCGAAATTCTCATCCAGTTCAAGTGCGTACCCCATTCGATCTTCGCCGAGCGCGGTGCGACCAGTCAACCCAACACCTTGCTGATCGCCATCCAGCCCGAAGAGAATATCCGGCTGGAGCTGATGGCCAAGACTCCCGGGCTCGATCGCGACGGCATCCGTCTGCGCGAAGTCCCGCTCGACCTTGGTCTCACCAACGCCTTCGCCGATCACCGGCGGCGGATCGCCTATGAGCGGCTGTTGCTTGACCTGATCGACGGCGACCCCACCTTGTTCGTGCGTCGCGACGAGGTCGAGGCGCAATGGCAATGGATCGACCAGGTCCGCCATGCGCTGAGCGAGGCCAAGGTGATTCCGGCGGCCTATGCGGTGGGAAGCTGGGGTCCCGTAGGGGCAAAGGCACTGACCAAGGGAAATGGAGTGAGCTGGAATGATTGAAGCCGAATGGTGGGATTATGATTCGCCCGAAGAGATGGCGGGAGCGGTCGCGGGCGACATCGGCTTCATCATCGAATCCGCGATCGATGCGCGCGGCAGCGCGCTGATCGCGCTTCCCGGCGGATCGACGCCGCTGCCGATCTTCAAGAAATTGGCCGAGGCCAAGTTGGAA
>JANPMU010000281.1:0-9291 GCA_031427095.1 Sphingomonas sp. | reverse complement strand
GCGGCATAATTCCGGGGACACAATACTAATTAGGTTCGCCCCTCGCCTTCGGTCCGCGCCGTTGCGGGGCGAGTGGTCGGTCGAGCGCAGCTTCCTGCTGTGCCACCCACTCGACCGCATTACGGTGACAGTTCACTTATTACCCGGACCAAACACCTGATCACCGCCCCCCCGAAAATCCTGTCCTACAGCCCCCTCATAAGCGCATAGACTGGTCGATGCGCAATCCGCTGGTCCGATTCTCGCTTAGCCTCCCCGCCACCCCCGCCCGATCCCTCACGCGCGTGAGTAGTGCGACTTTAGCGACTTTAGCGCCCCGTCCGGCGGCGATCGAGAATTGCGGTGACAGTGCACTCAATTCACTCAAATCCGCGACGATCGGCAACGGTCTGTCGCTTGCCAACGACCGGGGCAGCGACGGCCGCCTCGCCTCGCGGCGATTATATGAGACCGCGACATCGACCAGCCGGTCGCATCTGGCCTATCGCTATGACGGCAGCGTCAGCGTCGCCACCAGCTATGACGGTGAGCAAGGGTCATTCCGTCGGGGCGACCGGCTTGTCCATGATCAACGAATGAATATTGCAGTTGCGCGGGGAGGCCGGGCTGCGGCAGGTAAGCGGCGCAGAGTAAGCGCTTTCGGAAGAACGGCGGGGGTCTCCGGCTTCGACGAGGTCGCCTGCTCGGTGATCATCTTGCACATGGCCCACGGCTGACGCCGTGGAAGGCCATGCGAAAGGCCGGCCTCCCGATTAGGAATTCCAGATGCCAGTTCGCATTCTCGGCGACTCGAAGAAAAAGACCGGTCGCGCCAGATCCCGCCAACCAGCCGCGCGCCCGCAGGAAAGCCGGCGCGAACCGTTGCTCGAGGCCGCCGCCGAGTTGTTCGCCACAAAGGGTTACGCCGGGACGTCGATGCGCGACATCGGATCAGCGGTCGATATGCTGGTCGGGTCGATCTATTATCATTTCAATTCGAAGGAACAAATCCTCCTCAACGTCTATAATCAGGGCGTCGGTCGGTTTACCGCTGCGATCAACGACGCGTTGGCGCAAGCGTCGCAGGTCGATGCTTGGGGACGTCTCGAAGCAGCCTGCGTCGGCCATCTCACCGTGCTGCTCGAAGGCGGCCCATTCACTCGCCTGGGCAAGGCAGAGTTCATCCAGAGCGTTCCCAAAAAAGTCGCCCGTGAGCTGATCGAACAACGCGACCGCTACGAAATGGAGTTTGAAAGGATCATCGCCGAACTCCCGCTGAAGAAAGACATCGACCGCTTCTACCTCAAGATGTTCCTGCTTGGCGGCTTGACCTCGGCCTTGAGCTGGTATCGCCCGGGCAAATCCTCTCCGGCTGAAATAGCGCGTAGCTTCATCGGATTCGTCCGCGACGGAGTCGAGAAATCCTGACGGGCAACCCCGCTTAAGGCAGCCAAGCAAACAATTGCTTGTCTGTTCGGGAAGCCGAAGATATGCGTTTTCCATGGAGGCCTAGATGACTGCTTTGTTCAATCTGAACGAACTCGCCACGGCAGCGCCTTACGGCTTGCTTACACAGCTTCGCGAGGAGGATCCGGTACATTGGAGTCCCGAGCTCAAGGCTTGGCTGGTGACGCGGTACGCCGACGTCAAGCGGACGATGGAGAACGAGGAAATCTATTCGGCGTCGCGGATGCGCCCGTTTTTCGACAGCCTCGACCCGGTTCAGGCCGACAGGGTCAAAACCCTTAGCCAGTATATTCCGCTGTGGATCGCATTCCAAACGCCGCCTGACCACACCCGCCTTCGCCTGGTGATGCGCGTGCCGCTCGCGCAAAAAGCGATGTCCGGCTTGCGCGAGCGCATCAGCCTGTTGGTCGACGAACTAATCGACGAGTTCGTCGAACAGGGCGAGGTCGAATTAATGAAGGCCTTTGCGCTTCGCCTTCCGGGCTATGTCATCCTGGACATGCTCGGTGCACCGCGAAGCGACCTTGACGAACTCACCCATTACACCAACGAACTGCAGCTGTTTCTCGGCCAGGCCCAGGGCGTCCCGGACCGCTACAAGCGCGCAGAAGCAGCGGCCGCTCGCATGGTCGAGTATTTCGCACGACTGGTAGCGACCAGGCGGGCTGTGCCGGGCCCGGACCTGACGACGACGTTGATCGAGAGCGCCGACAAGGGGGACCTCAGCCATGACGAGCTGATTGCTTATTGCATGCTGATCTTCTTCGGCGGGCAGGAAACTACGGCGAACCTGATTGGCAACGGCCTGATCGCGCTCATGCGGCATCGCGGTGAGCTCGACAAACTTCGCGCGCGTCCGGAGCTGGCCCGTTCGGCCGTCGCCGAATGCCTGCGGTACGACGGGCCCATCGGCGCCGTCGTTCGAGTCGTCAGCAAGGATCATGAACTCGGCGGCAAGACCCTTCGCCAGGGCGAGCGCGTCTTTGCAATGGTGAATTCCGCCAATCGCGATCCAGCGCAATTTGCCGATCCCGAACGATTCGACATCGAACGGTCCGGCAACCGCCATCTGACATTCGGCCAAGGCGCTCATTTCTGTCTTGGCGCGCCGCTTGCCGGGCTCGAGGCAGAGATTGCGCTGGTCAAGCTCGTTGCGCGCCTCGACGACCTTGAGCACGCCCGCGAGGGCCTCGACTGGCGCGACGGCCTCAACATGCGCGGAGTGATTTCGCTGCCGCTGAAATTCAAGCCCCAGGCGCGGCAGAGCCGTTAGCTTGACAATAAGCGATCGAGAGGCGGAACGAGTGGTCATGATCAAGGTTGCCGACAGGACGATCCCGTGGGGAACGATGAGTGACCTCGTCGAGGCCAAGGCCGAGGAACATGGCAACGCGATCTTCGCGGAAATCGCGGGGCAGTCGCTGACCTATGCGGAGCTCGAGCGCCAATCACGGGCGGTGGCCGAAAACCTCGTCGCGCGCGGCGTCGTCAAGGGTGACCGGGTCGGGACATTATTGTTCAACTCGATCGAGCAAGTGCTGATGTGCTTTGGTTGCGCGCGCGCCGGCGCCATCTGGGTGCCGATCAACGCGGCCCTTCGTGGCGAAGACTTAACTTACACAATCCGCGATTCCGGGATCGTCCTGCTGGTCACGGAAGACGAATGCCTGGTGGAGTTCGTACGGCTCGCCGCTGCAGTAAAGGCGCAGGTCGAGGTGTTCGTCGTTGGCAATGCCCCTGCCCCTTACCGCGCATTCGCCGAACTCCTCGAAGCACGCGATGGCATCGTCCTTCCTCAATGCGCGCCGTCCGACACCGGCGCGATTCTCTATACCGGTGGCACGACCGGCCTCCCCAAGGGCGTGTTGCTTTCGCAATTTTCGTTCATCCTCGGCGGGCTGCGCTATCGCGACGTGTTCGACGCGCAACGGGGCGAGCGCCATTTCTCGGTACTTCCGCTGTTTCACGCCGGTGCGCTTCACTGGGCCTTGATGGGGCCACTTGTTTCCGACATGTCGACCGTTATCGACCGTCGGTTCAGCGCCAATTCCTATTTCGAGCGTGTCCGCGAGTGCCGCGCCAACATTATCGATCCATTCGGGGCGGTCGTTACGCTGCTCTGTCACCAGCCGCCGAGCCCGCTGGATACCAAGCATGGCGTGCGAATTTCGGTCGGCGTCGTTCAGAACTTGCCCGACGGGATCCCGGAGCAATTCGAGAAGCGCTTCCAGATCCCGATGATATCGGTCTACGGCCTGACCGAGGCGGGCGGAAACATCACCAGCAACCGGTTGCCCGACCGGGTACCCAACTCGAACGGGCGGGCGCATGGCTGGGCCGAAATACGCATCGCCGACGATGATGACCTGCCGCTGCCCGCAGGCGAAGTCGGCGAGATTCTGCTGCGCCCAACCTACCCGCATATGTTCAGCCAGGGCTATCACAATGCGCCAGAACAATCGTTGAAGGCGATCCGCAATTTGTGGCTTCACACCGGCGACCTGGGCTACCTCGACGACAACGAAAACCTCTATTATCTCGGGCGCCAGGCGCACTGGATCCGTCGCCGCGGCGAGAATATTTCAGCCTATGAAATTGAGTCGGCGATGGCAAAGCATCCGCACATCGATGAAGTCGTCGTCGTCGGGGTGCGCTCCGAGATCGGCGAGGACGACGTCAAGGCGTTCATCATTCCCGCCAGCGGTGCAACGATCGACTTCGTCGAGCTGGTCGGCTGGACGGCAGAGCGACTGGCCGCATTCAAGGTCCCGCGGTTCATCGAGCTGGTCGATGATTTTCCGCGATCGGCAACCAAGCAGGAGATTGAGCGCTCGAAACTCAAGGCGATGTCCAACGCGCGCGCCTGGGACCGCGAGAAAATTCTCGGCCGGATCAGCGGGCAGGCTCGCGGGTGACCATTGTGAAGTGGCGGAGGCCCGAGTGACCGAGAGCGCGCGAAAGGCCTGTATCGTCGGCATCGGCGAAACCGAATATACGCGGTGGGGCGGCATTCAGGACCGCAGCCAATTCCAGGTTACCGGTGAGGCGATCCTTGCCGCCCTTCGCGACGCCAACCTCACCCCGGCCGATATCGACGGCTTCGCCTCATTTTCCGACGACGCCAACGAGGCGGGGTTGATGCAGGTCGCGCTTGGCGTCCCACAGATGCGCTGGTCGTCGATGCTGTGGGGCGGCGGCGGGGGAGGCTCGTGCGGCTCCATTTCGCTCGCCGCAGCGGCAGTCGAATCGGGTCAGGCCAATGTCGTGGTCGCCTACCGCGGATTATGCCAGGGCCAGTCGGGCCGTTTCGGGCGCGGCGCGTTCGATTTCATCCACAAGAATTTCATCCATCCGTTCGGAATGTTTGCGCCGTCGCAAATGCTGGCACTCCAGATGCGCCGGTACATGCACCTTTACGGCGCGACCAGCGATCATCTCGCCGAAATCGCGTTGAGTACGCGCGCCAACGCCAACCGCAATCCGCGCGCGTACATGTACGATCGGCTGCTGACCCGTGAGGCCTATGATGCCTCGCCAATGGTTTCAGATCCTTTCCGGTTGTTTGATTGCTGTCTGGAAAGCGACGGGGCCTGTGCCGTCGTCGTCACGACCCGCGAGCGCGCGCGCAACATGGACGCGCGGCGCGTCGATATCCTGTCGTCGGCGCATGGCAGCGGGCCGGGGTGGGGAAGCGGCCCGCTCGGAAGCCACAACATGCCCGACGAGGATTATGCCTCGACCAACGGTCGGCGTCTCGCACTCGACTTATACGAGGCGGCGGAAGTTTCCCCAGGCGACGTCGATGTCGCGCAGATCTACGACCATTTCAGCGGAATCGTCCTGATGGCGCTTGAGGATTACGGCATCTGCGGACGCGGCGAGGCCGGCGATTTCGTCGCGAACGGCAATATCCGCTGGCCGAACGGCTGCTTGCCGGTCAACACCCACGGCGGAAACCTGTCGGAAGCCTACATGCACGGCTTGACCCATATCGCCGAAGGCGTGCGCCAGATCAGGGGCGATTCAACATCGCAGGTCGAGGGGGCCGAGGTGTGCCTGGTGACCGGCGGGCTCAGTACCTCGCCGACCAGCGCGCTGCTGCTTGGAACGCCGGCATGAATGGACTTCCAACCGAAGTGGTCATCCCGCAGCCCAATATGATCGATCGCGAATTCTGGGAGCATTGCGCGAACGAGCGACTGATGTTCCAGGCCTGCGGATCGTGCGGACTGCTTCGCCATCCGCCGACGCCGTTCTGCTCGTCGTGCCTTTCCAGCCACGTCGAATGGCGCGAGGCGCCGCCTGGGGGCGAGGTCTATTCCTACACTCTATCCCGCATTTCGCGCGAACATGGTCTGTCGGGCAACGAATCCTACATCATCGGTCTTGTTGAATTCCCTGGCTTCGGGCCGGTGAGGCTCGTTACCAATATCGAGGCCGAACCGGCGCAGATGACCGTCGGGTTAAAGGTCGCTTTGTTCTGGGTGCGCGTCTCCGGAGACATGTCGCTGCCGTTATTCAGGCCTGTTCATCGTCAGGGTGAAGGGTGATGCGGGCCGGGTGCCCCACCTAACAATCGCTTGCTTCGGAAACCAGCGGTGATATTCTGCAATGGCTTGGTTGACCTGATTCAAACTTACCGGGCCGGGGTGGCAATCGACGCATCAAAATGCGATCGGACTTACGAAAACCAAAAGACGCGCGGCGGGAGGATGAGGAAAATGAAGCATTTGCGAGGTACCGCTTTTCTGGCACTGACCATGGCGCTGGCGGGATGCGGCGAGAAGGACGCGCCAGGGCTGCACGGCAGGATCTCGCTCGCGGATGGCAAGGCCGCCGCAGCAACTGCGGTTACCCTGACCGAGGCCGGGAGCGGAATTCAGCACACCATCTTCACCGATGCCCAGGGCAAGTATCACTTCCCGCAAGAGGGAGCAAAGGGCTGGAAACTGACCGCCGCGCTGCCCGGTAACACCCCGATTGACCGTCAAATCGAGGACGGTGGAAAGGCGCAGGACTTCACCTTGGCCGCCGATCCAGAGGCCTGGCGGCGTTCGACCAGTGACAATTGGCTGGCGCAATTGCCTGATGGCCAAATGCGTCGCGAGCTCATCATCAACTGCACGACCTGCCATGAACTTGCCGCGTCGCGGGTGATCGTCGACGGCAAGCCGCGCGACATCAAGTCGTGGCGCGCGGCGATCACCTTCATGCGCTCGATGGACATCTACAAGGTCGTCCCGCCCGACTTCGACGACGAGACCTACGCCAAGTGGCTGGCAGCGGCGTTCACTCCGGCGTCGGTCTCCGCGATACCCGTGCCTAAGCCGATCGACGCCGCGCTCGCCGGCCGGGTCGAGATCACCGAATATCCCTTCCCCGACCAGAAAGACATGCCGCATGACCTAGTGATTGCTCCGGATGGTCGAATCTGGGTCACCGGTATGTTCAACGGCGAGATGGTGGTGCTTGATCCGGCAACCGGGGCGACAAAGACGTACCCGGTCAACGGTGGCAAAAAGGGCGGCGATGTTCGGGCGCTCAAATTCGCCCCGGACGGCAAGCTGTGGGTCGTCCTCGGCGAAACCAAATCGCTGGTTAAGCTCGATATCGACACCGGCAAGTATGAGACTTTCCCGGTGGGCATGTATGCCCATGACGTCGAGCTGGACAGCAAGGGCGTGCCTTGGGTCAATGATTATCTCGGCAAGCCCGAGCGGGTCGCGCGAGTCGATCCGGTGAGCGGCAAGCTGACCGAATTCCTCATCGATGCGCCGCAGTTGCCAGCGAGCGAAGGCGCCCCGCTACCCTATGGTCTGCAGATCGACCGCCAGGACATATTGTGGGGTAGCCAGCTGGCCGCAAACACCTTGTTCCGACTCGATCCGAAGACCGGCAAATCGCAAGTCTTCCCAATGCCCGAACCCAACTCCGCGCCGCGACGGATGGCGCTTGGACTCGACGGGACGATCTGGATCCCCGAATGGAACACCGGCCATCTGACCGCCTTTGACCCGCGCACCAACCGGTTTACCCGCCACAAGCTCGGCGGCGGCACGATCGGACTGTACGATTCCGAGGTCGACTCGCGCAGCGGGGTGATCTGGGTGACCGGCTCGCTCGCCTCGACGGTCATCCGGTTCGACCCGCGCAGCGGCAAGTTCGACACCATCCCGCTCCCGACCGCGCCCGGCATCATGCGCCACATCGCCGTCGACCCGCGCAACGGCGACGTGTGGACGACCTATGCTTCACTGCCTGCTTCGGCCCCCAAGATCGTGCGCATCCGGCTGCGCAAGTAAGAGGACGGACTGCGGTACATCGGAGCGTCGAACGAGACCGGACAGGAGGCAGGCGGATGACGGACATGGTGACCTCTTCGAAAGGAGCGCCGGTGGATCTTGCGCGCGAACGCGCCGAAGCAGGCTCGAACGGCTGCGTCGGGACCAGGCTGTTGTCGCAGACCGACCGGGTGCGGGTGTGGACGATCGTTCTCGAGCCCGGCGAACGGATCGGCTTCCACACCCATGTGCTCGACTATTTCTGGACTGCGGTCACTGCCGGCCGCGGCCATGCCCGCTATGGCGACGGCGAGGAACGGGCGGTCGACTATCAGCAAGGCGACATCGAGCACTTAACCTACGCGGCGGGCGAATCGATGATGCATGATTTGACCAATATCGGCGACACCAAGCTGGTGTTCGTCACCGTCGAGTTCCTCGACAGCGCCAATTCGCCGTTCGCCTTGCCCGAGGCGACCCTTGCCGAACTGCGCCGTCGCGCCAACTGACCGGCCGTCCGATGCCAGCCCGGACGGCGTGGCCCGACGTGCCAATGGGGAAGCGGCGATGAACCAGACCGGGCGCGCCAGATGAAGGTCGTGATCGTCGGCGGGTCGATGGCCGGACTGTTTGCTGCGGTTCTACTCACGCGCAGCGGCTTCAAGGTCGAAGTGTTCGAGCGTTCCACCGCAGAGCTGGAGGGCCGCGGTGCCGGGATCGTCACACATCCCGAACTGTTCGCGGTGCTCGCCCGGGCCGGCATCGAGATCGAGCCGGCGGCGCTCGGTATCACCGTGCCGGGCCGACGAATCCTCGATCAAGCGGGGCGGATCATCGGCGAGATCGAGCTGCCGCAGGTTTTGACCAGCTGGGGTCGGCTCTACGCAGTGCTCAAGGCCGCGCTTCCGCCCGAAACGATCCACGGCGGCGCGACGCTTGATCGGGTCGAACACACCGCCGACGCGGTGATCGCAGTGTTTAGGGATGGCCGAAGGGTCTCGGGCGATCTTCTGGTCGGCGCCGACGGACTATTCTCAGTGGTGCGGCGCCAGTTCCTGCCCGATGTCCAGCCCGCCTACGCGGGCTATGTCGCGTGGCGCGGGCTGGTCGAAGAGTCGGCACTGTCGCAACTTACCCGCGAGGCAATCTGCGACCACTTCGCGTTCTGCCTGCCGCCGGGCGAGCAGATGCTCGGCTACCCCGTTTCCGGGGCTGGTGAAGACGTCGCGCGCGGGCGTCGTCGCTTCAATTTCGTCTGGTATCGGCCGGCGGCTCCCGACGATCTGCGAGAGCTTTTGACCGACACCCGCGGCAAGCTCCACGAGCTGTCGATTCCCCCAACCGCCATTCGGCCCGAAGTGATGGCAGCGATGCGCAACGATGCCGAGCGGCTGCTCGCCCCGCCGTTCGCCGAGGTCGTCCGCGAGACCCGCGAGCCGTTCGTCCAGGCGATCCTCGACCTCGAGGTGCCGACGATGGTTCCGAACGCCCGGGTTGCACTCATCGGCGACGCGGCGTTCGTTGCCCGACCGCATGTCGGTGCGGGCGTGACCAAGGCGGCCGC
>JANPMU010000280.1:0-3032 GCA_031427095.1 Sphingomonas sp. | reverse complement strand
GTTTCGCGCATGTAGAGCGTGCCGTCGGCGACATCCTCGACGATGACCTCGTGACGTAGATAACGGCGGCCGCGCTTCTCATATTTGTCGATCGCGCGGCTCGTGATCCGCACCGTCGCGCCGACGATGATCGGCGCGAGGATCTCGGAGTCGTGAAAAGTGTGGATCGACCCGATCGCGAACGGCTTGGTGTGGTCGAACTGGACCGAAAGCACGAAGTGGGAGACCAGCAGCGGCGGAACGATCGCCGGGCCAAACGGTGACTCACCCGGCTTGCACCAGCTGTTCATCGTCCACGCCTCGTACCACGGATTAAAATCCTCGACCGTGTCGGCGTAGAGCGTCACCAGCTCAGGCGTGATGTGCAGCTCGCGCGACAGCTCGTCGCCGACCTCGACCATGTCCCAATAGGTTTGGCATTCCTGCTCGAGCGAGGTGATGAAGCGCCGGGTCTGGGCGACCTGGATATCACTCATCGGCACAAGCTCTTCGGCGCGATTCTGTTCGCTGATCATGGTGACCATTCCTTCTGTTCGATCCTGCACCGCGACGGTCAAACGCCGACGTCAACCTCGACCACGCCGACGGTCTTTTTCTCGCCCGCTTCATTGTCGCACCAAATGTCGACGATGAAGCGGTAGCCGTCGCCCTTGGGCTGTTTTTCGCGGACGGTGCCGTGGGTGGTGATGACTTCGTTGGCGAGCGTCGAGGCGACATATTTGCACATCACCCGCGCGCCCTTGAACATTTGCGTGCCGAAATGGTTGACGCACATTTCCGTGAGATAGGCCGAGGTCATTTCGCCGGTCTGGATTGGCGCATTGAGGCCGGTCGAGCGGGCATAGACCGGATCCCAGTGGTTGGGATTGAACCGCCCCCACAGGCGCGAGCCCATCAGCTGGATCAACGCCTTTTTCTTGATCGGCTGAAGCTCGAAACCGACCGGCGTGTCGCGCGTCACCAGATAGGGATCAGCCTCCTCGGCGGAATTTGCAGTCATTGGGAATTCCTCTTGAGAACAAGCGCCAATCCAGTCGACGAGTGGGCTGAGCACCACCGCGATCCCAGCCGAGAGCGGGTCAAGTGGTGGCTGAGATTTCGGCGGGCGCGACGACCGTATAGCGACCGTCGACATAGATCAACGGATCGACCGGCCCGTGACTTAATACGTCAACCACTTCGCCGATGAAGATGCCGTGCGTGCCATAATCGACCTGGCGATCGTTGCGGCAGACGAAGGTCGCCTGGGCGTCTTCGAGATAAAGCGCGCCGAGCGCACTCCTGGCCCACCGCCCTTGCTCGAACCGCGCTTCGCCCTTGAGCTTGCCACTGCATGCCGCCGATACCGTCTCGTGCGAACTATGCAGGATGTTGACCGCGAAATTGCTGCCGCCTGACAGTGGCGCGTAGAGCGACGCGGTGCGATTGACGCAGATGAGCAGCGAGGGCGGCTCCATGCTCAGTTCGCTGACTGCGGTCGCCGCCATGGCGAAACGCTGTCCTTCGTGCTCGCAAGTGATGACGACCACCGCCTTGGCCAGCCGGCGCAACCCGTCGCGCATGCGCAGTGGGAGCGTAGTTGGTTCGTCAGGCGGCAGCGCGCCCATCAGCCGACGACCGATCTGAGGTCGACGTCCATCATCGCCGGCCGAGTGCGCTGGAAGGACTCGCGGGTCTCGAGCGCGTCGGCATAAGCAACCAGATTGGGGTGCTTGCTCTGCCAGTCGAACACCTCGATCGGCGCAACGAATTTGTTCGCAATGAGGAATTCGACGACCAGTAAAGTCGTGCCGACGGCGATGTCGCCGAGCGAAAGAAATTGCCCGGCAACCGGCCGACGGGCGCCGACCCGGCGATCGATCTCGGCGAGTGCGCCGCGCATCTTGCGCGATTGACGGTCGACCCACGCTTCGCCCGGATCGGGGCGCTGCAGCTCGAAGGTGATCGAATGGATCACTTCCATCAGTCGCTCACCGAGCATCTTGAGCTGGCGTTCGGCAATCAAACCGTCGGTATCCGACGGCATCAGTGGCGGGTCGGGATAAACCAGGTCGACCCAGTCGAGGATGAAGCTCGAGTCGTAGACCGTCTCATCATTGTCGAGGATCAGGATCGGCAGTTGCTCGAGCGGGCTGTACTGCGGGGTGCAGGTGCCGTCCCCCCACGGCATGTCGTAGGTCACCTCATAGGGAATGTTCTTCTCGATCAGCGCGATCGCGGCTTTGCGTCCGTAGGGGCTGGGCTTGGCATTAATCAAACGGATCGTCATCGAAGCTGTTCCTGTGGGATGCGCCAGGCCGACGGGGACCATACCCCGTCGGCCTGCCCATTACTCTTCAACCGTTCGCCGCAAAAGGTCAGAAGCGATAGCCGGCCTGCACCAGGAATGTTCGCGGAGCACCGGGCACCGCCGCGTTCAAGGCGAACACGCTCTCGAACGGCAAGCCGCCGACATAATAGACCCGATTGAAGGCGTTCTTGAGGTTGGCCGACACCGTCCATCCCTTGCGCTTGTCCTCGACCGCCACGCGGAAGTCGACGAGCGTGTATCCCGGGATCACCGCGCCCGGGTTCAGCGCCCGCTGTGCCGAGCTGAAGACGGTCCTGGTCTGGTGGTAGACGTCGCCGCGCAACGACGCCGAGAGATCCCCGCCGATCGGTGCGCTCAGTTCAGTAAATGCCGTGCCCGAGAATTTGGGCAGATCGGGATAGGGTCCGAACGCCACCGGCGCGCCGCCCCCAACCCGCACCAGATTGTCGGTGAAGCGGCCATTGGCATAATTCACGCTGCCGCCGAGGTTGAGCCACCGGCTGGGCGTGTAGGTCATGTCGGCTTCGATGCCGGTAATCTGAGCCTTGGGCACGTTGACGGTGATCGCCGCAGGATTCTCGAGGATCAGCGCGTAGGTGACGCGCTGAATATTCTTCACCCACAGATTATAGGCGGCGATGTTCACGCGCAACGGAGCGCCGCCGACGTTTCCGTGAAACTTCGCGCCCACTTCGACGTCAGTCGCGGTCTCCGCCCGATA
>JANPMU010000279.1:0-1581 GCA_031427095.1 Sphingomonas sp. | reverse complement strand
GCCTGGGCGTAGGTCTTATATTCGATCAGTTTCTCGGTGCCGCGGTGGAGCAGCCCGATGTGCGGATCGACCCGCTCGACGATCTCGCCGTCCAATTCCATGATCAGCCGCAGCACGCCGTGCGCGGCGGGATGCTGCGGGCCGAAGTTGATCGTGAAATTGTTGATCGCCTGATCGCCGGGGGTGGTGTCGCCAGCCTCGGGGAGTTCGATTTCGACGCGGGTGGTCATGCGTCACCCTCCTTGTTCCCCGGCGAAGGCCGGGGCCCAGGGCAGCGCAATAAGCGCCGCTTCGCAGCGCCCTGGATCCCGGCCTTCGCCGGGAAACAGAATATAAAAGCGCTCACTTCGGCGCCTTCATCTTGCTCGCCTTGCCGCCGGCACTCTTCGCCTTCGCCGCAGCGGGCTTGCGTGCTTCGGCCTTTGCTGCGGCGTTGGTGACGGCACCCGCACCGGTATCCGCGGGCTTTTCGGTCGTCTTGGGCGTAGCAGGCGCGGCTGAAGGCGGCGGAGCGACCGCTTTCTCGTCGCCGGGCAAGCGATATTCCGCGCCTTCCCACGGCATCAGGAAATCGAACGTGCGGAAATCCTGCGGCAGGGATACGGGTTCGTAGATCACCCGCTTTTCGGCCTCGGAGTAACGCAGCTCGACATGTCCCGTCATCGGGAAATCCTTGCGCAGCGGATGGCCCTCGAAGCCGTAATCGGTGAGAATCCGGCGCAAATCCTGATTGCCCGCAAAGGCCACCCCGTACATGTCGAACACTTCACGCTCGAGCCAGCCTGCGACCGGCCACAGCCCCGTCACGCTCGGCACCGGGGTGGCCTCGTCAGTCGAAACCTTCACGCGGATGCGACGGTTCATGGTCAGCGAGAGCAAGTGATAATTGACCTCGAACCGCTCGCGCCGCTCGGGATAGTCAACCCCGGCGATTTCCATCAATTGCTGATATTCCAGCCCCGGCGTGTCGCGCAGCGCGCGCAATGTCTCGACCAGCGCACCGCGCTCGACGGTCAGCGTGATTTCGCCGGCATGGTCCTTCACATCGACCAGCCCGGCGCCGAGCGCGGCCCTGGCGGCGAGGATCACGCCGGTGTCGGGGGACATGGTCGGGACGTGGCTGGCCATGACTAGCGCTCGATCGATCCCGAGCGGCGGATCTTGCGCTGCAATTGCATGATTCCGTAGAGCAAGGCCTCGGCGGTCGGCGGGCAGCCCGGGACATAAATGTCGACCGGGACGATGCGGTCGCAGCCGCGCACCACCGAGTAACTATAATGATAATAGCCGCCGCCATTAGCGCAGCTGCCCATCGAGATGACGTAGCGCGGCTCGGCCATCTGGTCGTAGACGCGGCGCAGCGCCGGGGCCATCTTGTTGCACAGGGTTCCAGCGACGATCATCACATCCGACTGGCGCGGAGACGCGCGCGGCGCGGCACCGAACCGTTCGAGGTCATAGCGCGGCATGTTGACGTGAATCATCTCGACCGCGCAGCAGGCGAGGCCAAAGGTCATCCACCACAGGCTCCCGGTGCGCGCCCAGGTGAACAAATCTTCCACCGACGCGACGAGGAAGCCC
>JANPMU010000278.1:0-2494 GCA_031427095.1 Sphingomonas sp. | reverse complement strand
TGCCGCCCAATTCCTCGAACGTGCAGATGCTGGAGCAGTCGCGATGAACGGTCGCCTGATCATCGACTTTGGCGCGGAAGAGGGGGCCGTCATCCGCATCGTCGGACTGGTCGAGCGCCGCGGTTTCGAACTGCGCGGCATTACCATGTCGGGCGAGGGCCCGCGTGCATCGCTCACGCTCGACGTCACGGCGCGCGACGCCGGTCGGCGCATCGACGTCCTTGATCTTCAACTCCGACGCCTCACCGGCGTCAGCCAGGTCTCCGTCTTTCCTCAATCTATGGGCGCCAGCCAATGACCCTCGATCAGGTCCGCATCTTCGACACGACTCTGCGCGACGGCGAGCAGGCGCCGGGCTTTTCGATGACCGAGGATGCCAAGCTGCGCATCGCACGAGCGCTCGCCGATCTGCGGGTCGATGTGATCGAGGCCGGCTTCGCCGCTGCTTCGCCGGGCGATGCGCGGGCGATCGCGCGCATTGCGCAACGGATCGAAGGCCCGATCATCTGCTCGCTGGCGCGCGCGAACCGCAAGGATGTCGAGGCCGCCGCCGCCGCGCTGAAGGAGGCGCCGCGCAAGCGCATCCACGTCTTCCTGGCAACCAGCCCGATCCATCGCGAGGCCAAGCTGCAGATGAGCAAGGCCGAGGTGCTCGAGGCGATTCGCAGCTCGATCGCGCATGCCCGCAACCTCACCTCGGATGTCGAATTTTCGGCCGAGGATGCGATCCGGACCGAGCAGGACTTTTTGGTTGAATGCCTGTCGCTGGCTGCGGCGGAAGGCGCCTCCACGCTCAACGTTCCCGACACCGTGGGCTATACGACGCCGGACGAGATCTACGAGCTGTTCCGCTTCCTTGCGACGCACGTAGACCGCCCTGCGGACGTAATCTTTTCGACCCATTGTCACGATGATCTCGGCATGGCTGTAGCCAATTCGCTGGCCGCAGTACGTGGCGGTGCGCGGCAGGTCGAATGCGCCGTCAACGGCATTGGCGAGCGCGCCGGCAATTGCGCGCTCGAGGATGTCGTGATGGCGCTGAAAACTCGCGCCGACGCGTTCCGGGTCACGACCAATATCGACACCACCAAGATCATGGCGGCGAGCCGCGTCCTGGCGCAGGTGACCAACAGCCCGCCCCCGCGCAACAAGGCGATCGTGGGAACCAATGCCTTCGCGCACGAAGCCGGCATCCACCAGCATGGCATGCTCCAGAACCCGGAGACCTACGAAATCATGAAACCCGAGGATATCGGCCTTGTCACGGAGGGCATCGTCCTCGGCAAGCATTCGGGCCGACACGCGCTCGTGGCGCGCGCCAAGTCGCTCGGTTTCGTGCTGGAAGGAGATCGGCTGGACCGCGTCTTTACCGCGTTCAAGCTTGTCGCTGACGAGATCGGGACCGTCGATAGCGCGCGCTTGCTGGCGCTGCTGGCCGAACAGGAGAATGGCCAGCGCGAACGCCTGTGGACACTGAACAAGGTGGACATTCGCTCGCCGGTCTCGGCCAATGCCTGGCCGGTAGCGCGGATTGAGCTTCAGCATGGTGAGCGCGGCCGGGTGACCGACATCGCGTCGGCGCCGGGAGCGCTTGATGCGGCCTTCTTGGCGGTCAGCCAGATCATGTCGTTGCCCGCCCGGGTCGAACAGGTCGATATGCAATATATCGCCGCGGGTCCGGACGAGTCGGCTGAGGATAGCCAGGGCGCCAATGTGCTTGTCGAGATATCGATCGATGTTGAGGGCGAGATCTTCGCTGGCCGCGCGCGAGGCCGCGATATCCTGCCGTGCTGCGTCGCCGCTTATATCGATGCCGCCAGCAATGCTGACGCGGTCCGGCGCGTCCGCGCGGTCAACGAAAGCAGGTCGCAGGCGGCATGAGCGCGCGGCAGGTGACATGGATTGTGGTCCTACCGGGCGACGGCATCGGTCCGGAGGTCACGGCCGAAGCGGTCCAGTGTCTTCAGCTGTTGTCGGACCGATGCGGACTCGATTTCGGCTTCGAGGCGCATGATTTCGGTGGCGCGGCGATTGACGCGCATGGTGTCCCCTTGCCGGACGCCACGCTCGACGCCTGCCGGGGAGCGGACGCGATCCTGCTCGGCGCGGTCGGCGGACCGCGCTGGGACCATTGCGCAGAGCGCCCCGAGGCGGGACTGCTCGCGCTGCGCAAGTCGCTCGGCCTGTTCGCTAATCTGCGCCCGGCGCGAGTCATTCCGGGGCTCGAATCCTTTTCACCGCTCAAGTCGGCGATTGCTGCGGGCGCCGACGTCCTGGTCGTGCGCGAACTGACCGGGGGCATATATTTCGGCGAGAAGCATTTGAGCCCGGATGCGGCATCCGATCTGTGCACTTACACCCGCGCCGAGATCGAGCGGATCGCCCATGTCGCGTTTCGCGCCGCGCGGACGCGCCGCTGCAAGGTGACCTCGGTCGACAAGGCCAATGTGCTGGCGACGTCCAAGCTGTGGCGCAGCACGGTCGAGAGTGTGGC
>JANPMU010000277.1:0-4111 GCA_031427095.1 Sphingomonas sp. | reverse complement strand
CAATTTGAGGAAGGCGATGACCGAGCCACTGAACGTGATCGCGCCGATCGCCACGCCGAGCGCCATCTCGACCCGGCTGACCGGCTCGATCGCGCCTGAGGCGTCGAGGATCCCGAATGCGCCGGGGTTGAGGAAAGCGGCGGCGGCGACGAGCACTGCGGCCATCCCGACCAGGCTGTGGAACGCCGCGACCAGTTGCGGCATCGCGGTCATCGCGATCCGTCTCGCCGTGACCAGCCCGATCGCTCCGCCGATAAGGATTGCAACGAGTATTTCCAATGGGTTGGCGACCTGATGGACGACCAGAGTGGTCCCCACCGCAATCCCCATCCCGATCATGCCCAGCCGATTGCCGCGCTGGCTCGACACCGGCGATGACAGCCCCCGCAAGGCGAGGATGAAGCACCCCCCCGCGATCAGGTACAGCAAGGCGAACCAGCTTTCCGGAATCCCGACAATTAAATCGGTATTCGAAACCGGCGCAATGTCCACCGCCATCGCCTCAGCGCTCCTTTTTCTTGTACATCGCCAGCATCCGCGCGGTGACCGCGAAGCCGCCGAAGATGTTGACGCTGGCGAGCGTGATCGCGACCAGCCCGAGCCACTTCGATGTCGCCGATCCCGCCGCGGCGCTGGCGATCAACGCGCCGACGATGATCACACTGGAAATGGCGTTGGTCACGGCCATCAACGGGGTGTGCAGCGCCGGGGTGACCGACCACACGACATAATAGCCGACGAAGCAGGCCAGCACGAACACCGACAATATCGAGATGAAGTCCACGCCGCCTCCCCTTAAGCCGTGGGCATAGTGGCGGTTGATGTCGCCCGTGTCGAGTGTCTCGCTCTCCGGAAATTCGCGTTAATTGCTATCAGGGTTTCCAATTTAATAACCTTTCGCGTGCAGGGGGAATGCGGACCAACGGGCGAATGGGATGCAACGCAGGCGATCTCCTGAACCAAGCAAGTCCGGCCATTCGCCGTTCAAGCTGTTGCTGTGGACCGCGATTGCCGGACTGATCTTTGGCGTCATTGGCTTTGGCGAGGTGTTGGAGAACACCCTGAGGGTCGGCCGCAACGGGCTTCACCCACACCGCGCGAGCGGCGATATCGTATTGATCGCGATTGACGATAAAAGCCTGCAGGACCTTGGCAATTGGCCGTGGTCGCGCAGCACCCACGCAAGGCTGGTCGATCGACTGGGCAATCTTGGTGCCCGGCGAGTCTTCTATGACATCAATTTTTCGTTCAAAACCGATGCTGCAGATGACGCGGCATTCGAAGCGGCGCTTGCCCGCTCGGGAAAGGTCACGCTGCCGACCCAATTCCTCAACGGCTTGGCGCAGCAGGCCGAGGAATCGAAGCTGCGGCCGCTCCCCGGATTTCGCAAATACGCCAAGGTTGCGACCATCAGTCTCAATTATAACTACCAGAACGCGGTGTGGATGCTGCCATATGCCTGGACCATCGATCACACGCCTGTGCCATCCTTTGCGGCGAGTCTCGCCAATGTCTCCGGTCCACCGGGCAAGTCCTTCCGCATCGATTATTCGCTCGATCCGCAAAGCATTCCGACCGTCAGCGCCAGTGATGTGCTGAGCGGTCGTCAGCCGCGCAACCAGATTGCCGGAAAGGACGTCGTCATCGGAGCCACCGCAGCCCAAGTGGATGATCAATATTTCATCCCCGGACGCGGAAAAATGGGTGGAGTTTACAGCCACTTGTTCGGCGCCGAGACGCTCAAGGTGGGCATTCCGATCGACCTCGGCTGGCTGATGGCCTTCGCGCTCTCGCTCGCACTGGCGACATTCGCAGTGCTGCGGCGGCAAGCCAATCATCAAACGCTTATTTTGTCCGGTGCGGCGGGCATGCTGCTGCTTGCTCCAGTGGTGCTCGAAACGCGGCTTATCTTTGTCGACATCACGCCCGGCCTGTTCGTAATTGCGATCATCGCGACGAGCGTCGCGTGGCGACGTTTCCGCCAGCGCGGGGTGGTCAATCCGGTCACCGGGCTGCCCAATCTCACCGCGCTGCGATCGGACCGTGGCGCCCGCGCACGTCCGCTGATCGTCGCCCGCGTGCACAATTATGCCGAGATCGCTTCAACCCTGCCGCAGGAAGACGAGCGGCTGTTCGTCGAGCAGATCGTTGGACGGCTGTCGATCGGATCGACCGCGCGCAAACTCTATCAGGGCGATGAAGGCATCTTTGCCTGGTCGGCCGATCCCGAATCAGCAATCGGCGATCATCTCGAAGCGCTCCACGCCTTGTTCCGTAATCCCGCCCGGATTGGCCCGCTTCAGATTGACCTCTCCATCAGCTTTGGCGTCGAGGAAGGCAGTGGTCGATCGCTCGCGAACCGTATCGGCAGTGCGCTCGTCGCCGCTGACGAAGCCGCAGTCGAGGGCATTAAATGGAAGAAGTACGACCCCGAGAAGCTCAAGGACGTGGCGTGGAAACTGTCCCTGCTCAGTCAACTCGACGCCGCGATCGAATCCGGTGAGGTATGGGTCGCTTACCAGCCCAAGCTCGACATCGCCTCTCAATCTATCTGCGGTGCCGAGGCACTGGCGCGCTGGACCCACCCCGAAAAGGGGCCGATCAGCCCGATGGAGTTTGTCACCGCCGCCGAGCAGCATGACCGAATTGAAAAGCTTACCTATTTCGTCCTCGATCAGGCGATCGCGGCCGCCGCGACGGTCAATGATCGTGGGATTGACTTCAGCGTCGCGGTCAACCTTTCGGCCAGGCTTCTGATCGATCGTGATTTCCCGAAGCATGTCGATGAATTGCTCAAGCGTTACCGGCTTCCCTCTCACCGGCTCACGCTGGAGCTTACCGAAACCGCCGCGCTTGCTGGAACCGGAGCGGACCTCGCCGTCCTCGTCCGCCTGCGCGACTTGGGCATCAAGATTTCAATCGACGATTATGGCACCGGCCTGTCGACGCTTGATTATCTCAAGAAGATTCCGGCGAGCGAAATCAAGATCGACCAGAGCTTCGTCAAGGCGATTCGCGACAATCGAAGCGACTGGCTGATGGTCCAGTCGACTATCGCGCTCGCACATTCGCTCGGACAGACCGTAGTCGCCGAAGGGGTCGAGGATCGACTCACGCTCGACGCGCTCGCAACCATGAAATGCGATGTTGCTCAAGGGTTTGTGATTGGGCGACCAACCAGTTTCCGGACCCTGATGAAGCGGATTCTCACGGACAGGAACCGCGCGGTGGCGTAACATACTTAATTATTTGCTAACTCTATCGATTAAGGTTAACATCCTCTGGAGCTGCATGCTTTGCGGCGATTGGACAGGGGATGATCATGAAGAAGAACGCACCTGCGAAAATTGGCTTTTGGAGCTGGCTCTTGGGCAGTGGCTGGTCGCCAGGCGGCGCCAACGGTTAAGCCAAGAAAAACCCGGCCTCGGCCGGGTTTTTTGTGACTCTTTCGCTGGCCGGGTCCTGGTCCGCAGACAGTTGGGCCGAGTCTCTTTGGCTAGATAGTCACTGGATAATAGGCTTCAGCTTATTAACCGCTCGCTGACGACTTTCCCGCCGTGAGTCACGCGGACCCCTTGCACAATCTCATCACCCTCAGGAAACAGGATTGCGTCGGCGTCCTTGTCCCAGAAGGCCTGAGGAAATTATAGATATTGCGCGCGAACAGCGCCGACGCATCCGCCGCAAGGCCGGCCGCAAGGTTGCTCGCGCCGATGATCGTCACGCCGTGCCGCACCACGCTTTGCCCCGCGACGCAGCCTTCGACATTGCCGCCCGCTTCCGCCGCCAGATCGACGATCACGCTTCCGCTCCGCATGGTCGCCAATTGCGCATCGCTGATTAAGCGCGGCGCGGGTCTGCCCGGGATCAGGGCTGTGGTTATGACAATGTCCTGCTTGGCGATGTGCGCCGAGACCAGTTCGGCCTGCGCCGCGACATATTCGTCGCTCATTTCGCCTGCGTAACCCCCTGCCCCCTCGCCTTCGATTCCGACGACATTCTCGACGAAGATCGGCTTGGCGCCAAGCGACTGGATCTGTTCGCGAGTCGCCGAGCGGACATCGGTGGCGCTGACCTGGGCGCCCAATCGCCGGGCGGTGGCAATCGCCTG
>JANPMU010000276.1:0-2954 GCA_031427095.1 Sphingomonas sp. | reverse complement strand
TTATCACCGCTTCCGCGCCGAGCATTATCTGGCCCAACACCGGCGCTGGGAGCGGCTGGCGAGCGGCCAGGAGCCGCCGGTGATGATCATCGCCTGCTGCGACAGCCGGGTCGATCCGGCGACGATCTTCGATACCGAACCCGGCCAGGCGTTCATCCTGCGCAACGTCGCCAACCTCGTCCCACCCTACGAGACCGGCGGCGGGCTCCACGCCGCTTCGGCGGCGATCGAGTTCGCGGTCCTCGAGCTTGCGGTTCAGCACATCGTCATTCTCGGCCATGGCGCGTGCGGCGGGATCGCCGCAGCGCTCGCCGGGGGCGATCATGGCGTTCCGGGCGCAAGCTTTATCGACGGCTGGATCTCGATCCTCGATGAAGCGCGCGAGCGGGTGCTGGGTTGCGCCGCAGGCGATCACCAGCAGGCCCTCGAACGCGAGGCGATCCGGGTCAGCCTCGCCAACCTGCGCGGCTTTCCGTTCGTCGCCGAGCGCGAAGCAACCGGGAAGCTCAAGCTCCACGGCTGCTATTTCTCGATTGCAGAGGGCTGCCTGTACATCCTCGACGAGGCGGAAGCGACCTTCCGCCCCGTCTGAGCAGTCTGAACTAACAGCTTGTATTATAATCGTAAATAGGCTGTCCGTTGCCATCGACATAATAGCAATAGCCGCGTGTATCGCGGTAATATTGACGGCCCTTGATCACCGCACCGACAACTCCGCCAAGCACCGCGCCGGCGATCGCACCCTCGATCGGGCTGACACCCGGGATGACCGCACCGGCAACCGCGCCGACGACCCCGCCAACGGCCGCACCGGTCGCCACGCGGCCCGCCTGACTGCTGCCGCTGCCATAGCCGTCATTGTATCGATCAGTGGCGCAGCCTGTCACGGCCATGCTGGCGGCGATTGCAGCGCCAAGATAAAATGATTTCATTTTCCGGTCCCTTGCCTACTCAGAGCCGATGCTCCTCAAGACATAGTGCGCGAGGGGCCGTTTCGTTCCGCCTGCGATCGTTTATGAAAGCGGCAAAACAGGAGCAAAGCCAAGATGATCGACCGCAATGGCGAAAGCGACGACAATATCGCGCTGCTGATCGACGCCGACAATGCCTCGCCCGACCATCTCGACGAGGTGCTGCTGGTGCTGGGCGAGCTTGGCACGATCAACATCCGCCGCGCTTATGGCAATTGGGCCAAGCCGAGCCTCAAGGGCTGGGGCAATATCAGCGGGGTCCATTCGATCGTCCCGATGCAGCAGTTCGATGTCGTCAAAGGCAAGAGCGCGACCGACATGCGGATGACGATCGACGCGATGGACTTGCTGTATCGCGGCAATGTCGATGGCTTCGGGATCATGTCGAGCGACAGCGATTTCCTTCCCCTCGCCCAGCGGATCCGCGAGGACGGTCTGCCGGTCTATGGGTTCGGCGGCGCCAAGACCCCGCAAAGCTTCCAGCAGTCCTGTACCCGCTTCTTCGATGTCGCCGCGCTCGCCACCCCCGACCCGGTGCGGCTCGAAACGCCCAAGGCGAACGAGGGCAACCGCACGATCGACGCCGATCTGCTCGATGTGCTGGGCGCCGCCTACAAAGCGTCGAAGCGCGACGAGGAAGGCTATGCCTCGCTGCCCGAAATGGGTCAGCGGGCCAAAGCGGTTTCAAGCTTCGCGGTGCGCAATTACGGCTACACGCGGCTGTCCGACCTGGTCCGCGCGGTGCCCAATTTCGACGTCAAGGCCGGCGACGATGGCCGCTTGCTGGTGCGCCGTTTGCGATAGAGGAACCGGCCGATGACCGCATAAATCGACATTGAACCGGCCGATATCCGGGACACACATCCGGGCTCGACTCTCACTGCAGTAATGATCAAGATGATGGGACGAGATCCGGGCAATTACCATCAACGGGATCATCGAGCGGAGGTGCAACTGTTATGACCGATTACAAACCCCCCGAGGTTGAGAGCTTTTTCAATCGCTACGCCGATGAGGCGCTCAGCCTGCTGCGGATCGTCGCGGCTCTGCTATTCTTTCTGCACGGCACATCGAAGCTGTTCGGCTTTCCGCCCTACCCGCTGGGCGTTCCAAACATCTTCTCAACATTCTGGATCGCCGGGGTGCTCGAGCTGATCGGCGGATCACTGCTGATCATCGGTCTGTTCAGCCGCCCGGTGGCGTTCCTGCTGTCAGGCGAAATGGCGGTCGCTTACTGGATATTCCACGCCCCGCTGTCGAGCTTCCCGACCGTCAACCTGGGCGAAGGGGCGATCCTGTTCTGTTTCATCTTTCTGTTCATCGCCGCTGCCGGACCCGGCCCGTGGAGCCTCGATGCCAGGCTGCGCGGCAAGCGTACGCTGATCGACGACAACGCCCCGCCGCCGGAAACCGACCGGTTGTAACCGCCCCGGACGGGAAGCGTCAGACGAGGTCGAGCGTGACTTCGACCTCGTCGCCGGCGGCGATTCCGGCCTGCGCGCGAACTGCAGCCTTGATCGGCAGGATGTATCCGCCCGATTTGTGCGGGAAGATCGAGGTGCGCCAGGTCACGCCGTCGATCGTCGCCGCGACCCGCACCGACCCGAAGCCGCGGCGAGCGCCGAGCGCCTCAAGCCTGATCTCGACTGCCTGCTCGGGCGGCACGGTGAGGAAATGCCACCTCCCCCTCCCCTCGCTCCACAGCCAGACGGGTGCGGTGACGGTAACGGTGATCATGGACACCCATCGTCATCCCGGGCTTGACCCGGGATCCGCCTTCCTTTCGCGGATGACGTCAGTGGGCGGGATTCGAACCCGAAGTCTTCGGCCAAGTCGCGCCAAGTCGGATTGTTTTCGTGGATCAGGTCGTATTTCCACGCACGCCGCCAGTGTTTGATCCGCTTCTCACGCAAGATCGCGGCTTCCATGCTCTCGTGCATTTCAAACCAGACCAGTCGCTTGATGCCGTAGCGGTTTGTGAAT
>JANPMU010000275.1:0-3073 GCA_031427095.1 Sphingomonas sp. | reverse complement strand
CCCGCGACAAGCGCCGTTTTTCAAAGCTGTTCGACTGAGACTTGAGGAATGGTTCATACCCCCTGCGAAGGCAAAGGGACAACGGATCAAGCGAAGAGTTGCATCGCGCCCGTCGTGGCTTTGGTCTGCTGGACCTTGCTGTTCCTGCTCCACTACGGCTGAGGGCGCGGGCCGGTGCCGTTTAACTGAAACAAACTCTAGCGCATGAAGCAGGCGACCAGTTCGACGTGGGTCGACCAGCGGAACTGACCGACGGGTTGCACCCACGCCAACCGGTAGCCGCCCGCGACGAGCGTTTCGGCGTCGCGCGCGAAAGTCGCGGGGTTGCAGCTGACATAAGCGATCCGCGGCACCGTCGAGGCCGCGAGCTGGGCGATTTGCTCGACTGCACCGGCGCGCGGCGGATCAAGCACGACCGCGTCGAAATTAGCCAGTTCCTTGGTGGTCAGCGGGCGGCGGTAGAGATCGCGGTGATCGACCGCGAGCAGCCGCCCGGCCATCGCTGCGGCACTTTTCAGACCGAGCACGACATCGCGCGCGGCTTCGGCGGCGAGCAGCTGGCCGTCGAGCGCCAGCGCGAAGGTGCCGAGGCCGGCGAACAGGTCGGCGATCGTCCCCGCCGCTCCGACCGCCTCGCGAACCCCGGCGACGAGCGTGGCTTCGCCGTCTTTTGTCGCCTGGAGGAAGGCGCCCGGCGGAAATGGCACCGCGAGGCCCGACAATGTGATCGTCGCCGGGCGCGGTTCGTAGCGGACTTCCGCGCCGAGGCCTTCGTCGATCGTCAGGCGCGCCAGCCGGTTGGCTTCGCAGAACAAAGTCAGTGCTTCAGCGGCCTCATAGCCATCTACGGTCACCCCCGACAGCCCGATGTCGACGCCCTGGTCGAGCAGAGTCAGTTGGACCTCGGCGGTGCGCTTGGGTTTGAGCATCGTCGCCAGCTGGGTCCGCAACGGCGCGAGCAGTGCGAACAATTCAGGCGCGAGAATGTGGCATTCGCGCAGGTCGACAATCTGGGTCGATTTCGCCGCGTTGAAACCGAGCGCGACTCCGCGCCCGAGCTTGAGCGCGCGCAAGCTCGCGCGGCGGCGGCTGCGCGCGGGCGAGAGATGGGGTTCGCGAATCTCGGCGTCGATCCGGTGCTGGGCAAGCGCACCGACGATCCGGTCGCGCAAATAATCCCGATAGGCCGGATCGGCGACATGCATGAGCTGGCACCCTCCGCACTCGGGGAAATGGCGGCATAAGGGCTGCTGGTGGCCGGGACCCGGGGCAAGCGTGCCGTCGTCGCCAAGCCGATCGCCGGGAACCGCGAACGCGACGTGTCGGCCGCTGGCGGTGACCCCATCCCCGCGCGCGGCAATGCGGACAATTTCTTCGCTCATCGCAGCAGGTCCAGCGCGTGCGGGATTGCGGCGGCGAGGTCGTCGGCGATCATCCCCGGGCCCGCCGCTTCGGCCGCGCGTCCGTGCAGCCACACCGCTGCGCACGCCGCTTCATAGGGTGGCAAGCCGCGCGCGCGCATTGCCGCGACCATTCCGGCAAGCACGTCGCCGGCCCCGGCGCTTGCCAGCCATATTGGTGACGGCGGCGCGAAGCCGGCGCGACCGTCGGGTGAGGCGACCAATGTGTCAGGCCCTTTATACACCAGCACGCAGCCCGAAATACGTGCTGCCTCAAGCGCTTGGTCGACCTTGCTGCCGACAAGCTTGCCGAACAGGCGGATGAATTCACCCTCGTGAGGAGTCAGGATCGCCGGGTCGGCAAGCCTTGTGAATCGTTCCGGATCGCCAACCAAAGCATCGGCGTCGAGTACCAGCGGTCGTCCACTCGCCAGTGCCCGGTCGAGCAATCCGCCATTATCCTTCCCCAGCCCCGGTCCGACCAGCAGCGCGCCGATCCGCCGGTCATCGAGACCGCCATGCAGGCCCTGCACGATCGCCGCCGGGACGTTGGCGATGATCTGGTCGCCATCGATCCGGACGAACCCCGCGCCCGTCCGAGCCGCCGCTGTCGCCGCGAGCGCGATCGCACCGTGCATGGCCCCGGCGAGCAGGACCACCATCCCGCGGTCATATTTATGCCCCGCAGGGGTCAGGATCGGAAGCTCGGGCGGACCGATGGCATGCCAGTGCGAAACCGCCTCGATCCCGATGTCGGCCGTCACCACCCGTCCGCATTTCGCCGCTGCCGGATATAGGTGATGCGCGGGTTTGAGCGCGCCGAATGTCACCGTCAGCGCATAATCCGGGACCGCTGACAGCATTGCCCCGCTATCGCTTGCGATTCCACTCGGAATATCGGCGGCAATGGCGCAGCGCGAAGCATGTGCTAATCGTATTAATTGTTCTGAAACAGAGGATTCAAGCGCATATTTGAGACCAGTTCCAAACAAGCAATCGATCATCTGGGAAACCGGCGCGGTGTCCGCTCCGAGCTGTTCGACCGGCCCGTTCCACCCCGCCCGGGCGCGACATGCGACCTCGGTTCGCGATTCGCCCAGCGCCACAACCCGGACCGCAACTCCGCGCTCCGCCAGATGCCGCGCCGCGACATAGCCATCGCCGCCATTATTGCCGGGACCGCACAGGATCAGCGTCGGCATTGGCCCGGCGAAGCGTAGCGCCGCCTCGGCCAGCGCACCGCCGGCGCGCTCCATCAGGGTCTCGACCGAAGTCCCGGCGGCGATCGCCCGGGCCTCGGCTTTGCGCATGGCTTCGGTGGTCAGGATCGGGCGCATCGCGCGCCTTTACCGCAAGCGGGTCGCGAGAGACCACCAATGATCGGGGATCAACGACGCGGCGGCGTCGCGGGCAAGCTCGCTATCGAACATAGCGAAGCAGGTCGCGCCCGAACCCGACATACGGGCAATCTGGCAACCCCGAAGATCGTCGAGGAATTGCATGACGCCACCAAGTTGCGGAACGAGGATTCGGGCTACCGGATAGAGATCGTTGCGGCCCTTGCGCCAGTCATCGAGTTCGCCGTGATCCTCGCCGTCCCATCGGGCAAAGACGTCGCCCGTAGCGAGCGGAACCATCGGATTGACGAGGAGAACCGGGGTTCCGGCGAGGTC
>JANPMU010000274.1:0-1560 GCA_031427095.1 Sphingomonas sp. | reverse complement strand
TGCCGCCGCGCTCAAGTAGGACGATAATCCGGCCATGACCGACCTTAGCTTCACCATTCCGGATTCTATGCTCCGGTGGCTTGAACAGCGCGCCGCCATCGACGACTACGTCGATGTCGGCGAGTTCGTCCGCGACCTCCTTCGGCGCGAACAGAAAGCCGAAGCGGAGGATACGGCCTGGGTTCGCGCCATGATCGAAGTAGGCGAGGCATCAGGTTTTATGGAGGAAGACGCCCGAACCGTTCTCAAGGGAATCATGGCGAAACTCCCGGATGAATAAGGTTCGGATCACCCGGACGGCAAGCGACGATCTCGATTCCATCCAAGCCTATGGGCTAGCCGAGTTCGGGGCGAGATCGGCTTTCACCTTCATGGAAGGTTTCGACCGCATCTTCGCCAGGTTGGCAAGCTATCCGCTCGCGGGCGTTGCGGCGCCACACTACGGTCGGGCGGTGCGTACGTGCCTCCATTCGCCCTATCGCGTGCTGTATCGATACGAGTCCGGAGTTGTCTCGGTTCTGCGCGTGACCCACACCGCGCAACGGGCGCGCCCCATCGACGATACTCGGGAATGACCGACAACCCCAACCTCACCCCCCAGCGCCAGCCCGACGACCACGACGCGGCGCTGCGGCCCAAGACGCTGGCCGAGTTCATCGGGCAGGCGGCGGCCAAGGACAACCTGCGCGTGTTCATCGAATCCGCCAAATCGCGGCGCGAGGCGATGGATCATGTGCTGTTCTTCGGGCCGCCGGGGCTGGGCAAGACCACGCTGGCGCAGATCGTCGCGCGCGAGCTGGGGGTGGGGTTCCGCGCCACCAGCGGCCCGGTGATCGCCAAGGCGGGCGATCTCGCCGCGCTGCTGACCAATCTCGAAGAAGGCGACGTGCTGTTCATCGACGAGATTCACCGGCTCAATCCGGTGGTCGAGGAAATCCTCTACCCGGCGATGGAGGATCGCGCGCTCGATCTGATCATCGGCGAGGGGCCATCGGCGCGCAGCGTGCGGATCGATCTGCCCGCGTTCACCCTGATCGGCGCGACCACCCGGCAGGGCCTGCTGACCACGCCCTTACGCGACCGTTTCGGGATCCCGGTGCGCTTGAATTTCTACACGGTGCCCGAGCTCGAACGCGTGGTGACCCGCGCGGCCGCGTTGCTCGGGCAGGGGATGGACGCCGAGGGCGCGCGCGAGATCGCGCGGCGGGCGCGGGGGACGCCGCGGGTTGCCGGGCGGCTGCTGCGGCGGGTGCGCGATTTCGCGCATGTCGCGGGCGACGGGCTGGTGACGCGGTCGATCGCCGACGCCGCGCTGACCCGGCTCGAGGTCGACGCGCTCGGGCTCGATGCGATGGACCGGCGTTACCTGACGATGATCGCCGACATCTATCGCGGCGGCCCGGTGGGGGTCGAGACGCTCGCTGCGGGGCTCAGCGAACCGGGCGACACGATCGATGAGGTGATCGAACCCTTCCTGAACCAGCTCGGCCTGGTCGCGCGGACCGCGCGCGGGCGCTGACTCATCGTTCGCGCGTGGGCGCACCTCGGACTGGCACCGCC
>JANPMU010000273.1:0-5729 GCA_031427095.1 Sphingomonas sp. | reverse complement strand
TACGACTATGGCGAGATCGACTGGGACGAATTTTACGCCGTGGTTCGCGGCGAAGGCCCGGTGGCGAAGGAGCGGATGACGGCGCGGCGAAGCGCGTGGGACGACGGCGCCTGGGTGCGTGAGGCGGCGGTTGCGCACGAGGCCAAGCGTCTGGCGAGGGCGGCGGCGTGACCGACTGGCCGCTGTGGGAAGTGTTCGTCCGTGCGAAGGGCGGGCTCGCGCATCGTCATGTCGGCAGCGTCCACGCGCCCGACGCCGAGCTGGCGCTCAGGCACGCGCGCGACACTTACACGCGGCGGCAGGAAGGGGTCAGCCTGTGGGTGATCCCGTCGGCGGCAATTGTCGCGAGCGATCCGGCGGACGCGGGGCCGTTGTTCGAGCCGGCCGAGAGCAAGATCTACCGCCACCCGAGCTTCTATGACGTGCCCGACGAAGTGACGCATATCTGATGCCGTCGCTTCCGGTGATTGAGAAAGACGTCGAGAAGCGCGTCGGCGAGCCCGATGCGGCGCGGTTCGACTATCTGTTGCGGCTGGGCGACGATTCGCTGATCCTCGGTCAGCGGCTCGGCGAATGGTGCGGACACGCGCCGTCGGTCGAGGTTGACCTGAGCCTCGCCAACCTCGCGCTCGACCAGATCGGCCAGGCAACCCTGCTGCTCGCGGCGGCGGGCGAGGCGGAAGGCGCGGGACGAGACGCCGACGCGCTCGCATTCCACCGCGACGTGCTCGATTACCGCAATTGCCTGCTCGTCGAGCAGCCCAATGGCGATTTCGCCCGGACCATCGCGCGCCATTTGCTGATCGCGACATTCCAGCATTTTCTCTACGCGGCGCTCGCGCAGTCGAGCGATCAGGCGTTGCGCGAAATCGCTGCCAAGGCGGTCAAGGAAGTCGCCTACCACCGCGACCTTGCCGCCGAATGGACCGTGCGGCTTGGCGACGGCACCGACGAAAGCAGCAAGCGGATGGCCGACGGGCTCGACTGGTGCTGGCGGTTCATCCCCGAACTGTTCGAAGTCGACGCCACATTGGAAGCACTGATCGCGCGCGGGATCGCCGCCGATCCGCGCCGGTTCGAGGGCGAATATCGCGGTGCGATCATCGCCGTGCTGACCGACGCGAGATTGGAGATCCCGCCCGGGCAGCGCCCGATCCTTGGCGGTCGCCGCGGCCATCATAGCGAGCATCTGGGACATTTGCTGGCGGCGATGCAGCATCTGCCGCGTACGTATCCCGACGCGATCTGGTAGAGCCTTGGCCGAGCATTTTCATGCCTTGACGGTCGCCGAGATCGTCCCCGAGACCGATGAAGCCTGGTCAATCCGCTTCGCCGTCCCGCCCGAACTGCGCAGCATCTTCGCGTTTCGCGCCGGTCAGCATCTGACACTGCGCGCAAAGATCGATGGCGTGGAGGTGCGGCGCAATTATTCGCTGTGCACCGCGCCCGCGCAACAGGACTGGACGGTGACGGTCAAGCGGATCGCCGGCGGGGCTTTTTCCAATTGGGTCGGCGAGCATCTGAAGCCCGGCGACATGCTCGACGTGATGCCGCCGCACGGCAGCTTCACGACAATCTTCGACCCGTCCACAGCGCGCCGCTACGTCGGCTTTGCGGGCGGGTCCGGGATCACGCCATTAATGTCGCTCATCCGCACCGCGCTGGCCGAGGAACCGCTGAGCCGGTTCACCCTGTTCTACGGCAATCGCGACAGCAATTCGATCATTTTCCTCGAAGCGCTCGCGGGCTTGAAGGACCGCTATATCGAGCGGTTCGAGCTTTACCATTTTCTCAGCGATGAAGACGGCGAAATCGCCTTGTTCAACGGCATGCTCGACGCCACGACCTGCGACGCGGCGATTGCCGCGCTGGTCGATGATCCGGGCTCGGTCGACGATTGGTTCATTTGCGGTCCCGGCCCGATGATGGATGCCGCCGAGGCCGCGCTGGTCGAGCGCGCGGTGCCCAGCGCGCGCATCCACATCGAACGCTTCACCGCCGGTCGCCCGTCGGCGGCGGTCGCCGCGCAAATCGCCATATTGCAGGACGCGGCGGCGGGCGTCATGATGAGCATCACCCTCGACGGGCGCACCCGCAAGGTCGAGTTCGACCCCGCTGCGGGCAATATCCTCGACAGCGCGCGCGCGGCGGGAATGCCCGCGCCATTCGCGTGCAAGGCCGGGGTGTGCGCGACCTGCCGCGCCAGGATCGTCGCCGGGCGAGTCGAAATGGCGGCGCGTTATGGGTTGAGCGACGAGGACGTCGCGGCGGGCTATGTGCTGACCTGCCAGTCGGTCCCGGTCGGCGACGGCGTGGCGGTGGATTATGACGGCTGACCGATATTTCGCGGGCTTTTGCGCGGGGCCGGGTTTGGCGCTAAGCGCAAGACCATGTTGAACGATGCCCCGACGATGACCGCCAAGCGGATTTCCGACCTCGAGCCAGTGCCGACCGATTCGCTGTTACAGCTGATCGGCATGGTCAAGGCCGACAGCCGACCCGACAAGATCGATGTCGGTGTCGGCGTGTTTCGTGACGGGCTTGGCGGGACCCCGATCCCACGCGCCGTCAAGGCCGCCGAACGCAAATTGTGGGAGGTCCAGGACAGCAAATCCTATCTCGGCGGCGACGGCGATACGCGCTTCGTCGAACTTCTCAGGCCGATCGTGCTGGGCAAGCATTCGACCGACGATCGCATTGCCGGGCTGCAGACACCGGGCGGGTGCGGTGCGCTGCGTCTCGGCTTCGAGCTGATCGCCGTCGCCAATCCGAAGGCGCGGGTGTTCGTCGGCACCCCGACATGGCCCAATCATTCCGCGATCATCGACGGCTGCGCGCTCGAGCAGGTCGAATATGCGTTTTACGACCGCGAGCTTCGCCGGATCCGCATGGATATGATGATGGCTTCGCTCGCCACCGCCCGGCCCGGCGATGTCGTGTTGCTGCATGGCTGCTGCCATAACCCGACCGGCGCCGACCTTGATGCCGGCCAATGGGCGCAGATCACCCAATTGATCGTCGAGCGCGGGCTGCTGCCGCTGGTCGACATCGCCTATCAGGGACTTGGCGCGGGACTCGACGAGGATGCCGCCGGACTTCGCGGAATCCTCGCCGCCTGCGACGAGGTCATCGTCGCGCAAAGCTGCGACAAGAATTTCGGCGTCTACCGCGACCGGGTCGGGGCTTTGTTCATCAAGACCGCGAAGCCCGAGGCGACCGCCAAAGCGATGGGGCATGTGCTGCAACTGGCGCGCGAGATGTGGTCGATGCCGCCCGATCACGGCGCTGCAATTGTCCGCATGGTGCTGGACGACGAGGCGTTGCGCGCGGACTGGCTGGCCGAACTGACCGGCATGCGCGAGCGCATCGCCGAAGTGCGCGGCCGGATCGCCGCCGCCGACCCGCGCCTGGCCTATATTGCCCGGCAATTTGGAATGTTCTCGATGCTCCCGCTGAGCCGCGACCAGGTTATCGCGCTGCGCAAGGACCATGCGATCTACATGGCCGACAGCGGCCGCTTCAACGTCGTCGGTATGGCCGATTCTATGGTCGACCGGTTCATCACGGCGGTTGTCGGGGTGCTGGATGGCTGACATCGAGTTGGCGATGGTCCGTGCCGATGTCGATTGGCGCGAGGTTGCCCGGCTCGTCCAGACCAGTCGCGCACTCGACCATCTCGAGGAGACCCGGCTGGTCCCGGAAAAGAAGATTCTCTATCAATTTTCAGCGCGCGGTCATGAGCTGGCGCAGGTCCTGCTCGGGTTGCAGCTCAAGGATGGCGACGCGGCGTGCGGCTATTACCGTTCGCGCCCGTTGCTGCTCGCGCTCGGGATCGACATCGCCGACGCGCTCGGCTCGGGAATGGGCCGCGCGGGCGGTTATTCCGATGGCCGCGATATCGGCGCGGTGTTCAATTTCCCCAATCCCGGCGGAGCGCATGCCTTGCCGATGTGCGGCGGGGTCGGCGCACAATATACGCCGGCGGTCGGCTGGGCGCAGGCGATCGCCTACAAGGCCGAAGTTCTCGGCGAAGGACCGGAGGATGCCATCGCGCTGGTGCTCGGCGGCGAGGCGAGCTGCGCCACCGGTGGATTCTGGTCCGCGCTGACGATCGCCACGACGCAAGCTTTGCCATTGTTATTTTATGTCGAGGACAATGGTTACGGCATCTCGGTCCCCGGGAGCTTCCAGACCCCGGGCGGCGATATCGCCGCGAATCTCGCCAGCTTCACCGGCCTGACGATCTTTTCGGGCGATGGCACCGATCCGGTCGAGGCGGCGCGGCTGATCGAGCTGGCGGTGGCGCATGTCCGCGCGCGCCACGGTCCGGCGCTGCTGCGGCTGACCGTTCCGCGGCTCGAAGGGCATAGTTTCCAGGATACCCAAACCTACAAGAGCGAGGCCACGGCCGCCGCCGAATGGGCGCGCGATCCGCTGCCCAAGCTCGAAGCGCATTGCGCCGCGCAAGGCATCAATGATTGGCAGGCCATCGGCGAGGCGGTCGACGCGGCGGTTGAAGCGGCGCGGGCCGAAGCCGAAGCGCGCCCGGTGTCGCTGCCCGAAGACGTCACCCGCCACGTCCTGTTCGATGGCGAATTGCAAGGAACCGGCGGCCGCGCCGGGCTCGATGTCCCGACCACCGAGCTGCCCGCGCCTGACGGCCAGCGGATCAATATGGTCACCGCGATCCGCCGGACGCTTGACCAGGAGCTCGCCGCCAATCCGCGCGTGCTTTTGTTCGGCGAGGATGTCGGACCCAAGGGCGGGGTTCATGCCGTGACGCTTGGCCTGCAGGCCAAATATGGCGCGGCGCGGGTGTTCGACACCTCGCTCAACGAGGAGGGGATCATTGGTCGCGCGGTGGGCATGGCGCTGGCCGGGCTGATGCCGGTGCCCGAAATCCAGTTCCGCAAATATGCCGAGCCGGCGACCGAACAGATCAACGACTGCGGGACGATGCGCTGGCGCACCGCCAACCGCTTCGCCGCGCCGATGGTGCTGCGGATCCCCGGCGGCTTCTTCAAATGCGGCGACCCGTGGCACAGCCAGACCAACGAGGTGCAATTCGTCCACAACCCCGGCTGGAAGGTGGCGGTGCCGTCCAACGCCGAAGATGCGGTCGGGCTGCTGCGGGCGGCTTTACGCGGTCACGACCCGGTGATCTTCTTCGAGCATCGCGCGATGCTCGATGATGCATGGGCGCGGCGACCGTGGCCAGGCGAGGCGTTCGTCCTGCCGTTCGGCCGGGCCAAAACAATATGCGAGGGCGATGCGATCACGATCGTCACCTGGGGGGCGATGGTCCCGCGCTGCGAGGCCGCGGCGCAAGGGGTCAGCGCCGATGTCATCGACCTGCGCACGCTGATGCCGTGGGATCGCGAAACGGTGCTCGACAGCGTGCGGCGGACGCGCCGCTGCCTGATCGTCCACGAGGATCTGCGCACCGGCGGGTTCGGCGCGGAGATCGCGGCGGTGGTCGCCGACGAGGCCTTTCTCGATCTTGATGCACCGATCGCTCGGGTGACGATGCCCGACATCCCGAGCCCGCATCATCCATCCTTGCTCGAAGCGGTGGTCCCGTCGGTCGCGCGAATCCGCGCCGAGATCGACCGGCTGGTGGCGTTCTGATGAGGATCGAGGTCCGCGTTCCCGACGAGCAGGAAGGCACCAAGGCGGTGGTTCGCGGATGGCTCAAGCAAGTGGGAGAAATTGTCGCGCTCAACGATCCG
>JANPMU010000272.1:0-2601 GCA_031427095.1 Sphingomonas sp. | reverse complement strand
GGGTCGAGTCGGCCGCCGCGCTTATGGCCCCGACCGGAGTGCCGGGACCTGGCGGCGGCCCCGCGCGTGTTCCGATCAGTCGCGCGCGGCTCGCGACATAAGCGCGGTCGAGCAGGCCATCGGTCGGCACGGCGACGAACCCCGGATCGCCGACGAAGCGATCGCGGTCGGCGTACATGAGGCGGCTGGCCTGCGCAAACAGGAACCATGCCTGCGCGTCGTCCGGCCCGCGCGAGCCAATGTCCGTCTCCTGCAGAAGCGCCATCAGCTGAAGCAACCCGACCCCGCTCGACGGCGGCGGAGGGACGCAGATCTGATACACCCGATAAAAGCGGCACAGCGCCTGGCGCTTCACCGGCCGGTAGCTCGCCAAATCGGCGAGCGTCATCGCTCCGCCGAGCGGGGCGGCGCGTGTCCGGGCAACAATCCGCGCTGCGGTCGAACCCGCATAGAGCGCCGCCGGACCACTGATCGCCAGACGGCGAAGGAAAGCGGCGTAGGCCGGGTTGCGCAGCCGATCGCCTGCCCTGACCAGCATACCGTCGGGTTTGGAAAAATAGCGGCGCGCGTCGGGCGTCGCCGCCTGCGGCGCGTCGCCGTTGACGAACTTTGACAGGCGGGGGCTGACAATGAAGCCGTTCTGCGCCGTCATGCGGGCGGTGCCGAACAGGCTGCGCCAAGGAAGCTTGCCATGCTCGTCATGGGCGAGTGCCAGCATGCGCACGGCGCCCGGCACCCCCGTGGCGCGCCCCGACAGCATCGCGCTGTCGATCGAAAGCGACGAACCATCGGGCGCCAAAAACATCGATTCGGTCGCCTGCACGGGCGCGACTTCCCGCCCGTCGTAGATGACCACCTTGCTCGTCTGCGCGTCGTAAAAGCTCATGAACGACCCGCCGCCGATGCCGGAGCTTTGCGGCTCGACAAGTGACAGCATGGCCTGAACCGCCACCGCTGCGTCGACCGCACTTCCGCCGCGCCTCAACACCTCGATACCGGCCTCAGCGGCAAGCGGGTTGGCTGCGATCACCAGCGATTGCGCGCGCGTCAGCGTTGGCGATTGGCCTGGCGGCGGAGTCGCTGCGCAAGCGGTCAGCGAGGCTGCGGCGACAAGGGCGAAAAACTTTTGGATCCGGCGCATGCGAGGGGCGCCTAGCGTAATGCGGTGGGATCGTCCACGCGCGGCGAAAGGGCGCGCTGGCACTCACCGGGCAATCGGGTAAAAGCGTCGAACCGCTCAATCGACCGGGGAAGCCGATGGCTCGTCAACTCGAACATTTTCCAAACCTCGTCTCGATGTTCCTGACGCGCGCAGCCGCGAAAGGCGACGCGCCGTTCCTGTGGCGCAAGACCGGGGACGCGTGGCAATCGACCAGCTGGAGCGAGGCGGCGCGGCAGGTCGCGGCGCTGTCCGAAGGCTTCAAGGCGATGGGACTTCAGCCCGGCGACCGGGTTATGCTGGTCAGCGAGAACCGGCCAGAGTGGCTGATTGCCGACCTCGCGATCATGGCTGCGGGCTGCGTCACGGTGCCGACCTATTCCACCAACACGACCCGCGACCACAGCCACATCCTTGGCAATTCCGGCGCCCGGGCGGTGATTGTCTCAAACCAGAAACTGGCCAAGGCGCTGATCCCGGCGGTGCTGTTCAGCAGCGAATGCCAGGATGTCATCGGCATCGAGGACATTCGCACCGGCCAGCCAAGCGACGCAGCGCGCTTTCACCATTGGGCCGAGCTGGTCGGCGCCAAGGGCAGTGGCGGCGGCGATGTTGCGGCGTGCGCGGCGCGCAATGCCACCGTGCGGCGCGATGCGCTCGCCTGCCTGATCTACACCAGCGGAACCGGCGGAGCGCCGCGCGGGGTGCGGCAGCATCATGGCGCGATACTCCACAACGCCGAGGGCTGCGTCGACATTATCGCCAATGATTTCGACTGCGGGGACGAGGTGTTCCTGTCGTTCCTTCCGGCGAGCCACGCCTATGAGCATTCGGGCGGGCAGCATTTCCCGGTCGCGCTGGGTGCGCAAATCTATTTCGCCGAGAGTCTCGAAAAGCTTGCCGCCAATATCGAGGAGGTCCGGCCGACACTGATGGTGGTGGTCCCGCGATTGTTCGAAATGCTGCGGATGCGTATTTTGAAGACGATCGAAAAAGGCGGCGGGTTGTCCGAATATCTCTTGCGGCGCGCGCTATCGATCGGCGCCAAGCGGGCCAAGGGCGTGGTGCCGCTGTGGGACCAGCCGATGAACCTGATCCTGTCGGCGACCCTGCGCAAGAAGGTCCGCGGCAAGTTCGGCGGGCGGATGAAGGCGATGGTCGCGGGCGGGGCGCCATTGAGTCCGGAGGTCGGGATTTTCTTCGATGCGCTCGGGCTGGTCGTGCTCCAGGGCTATGGCCAGACCGAGGCCGGACCGGTGATCAGCTGCAACCGGCCGAGCGCCGGGATCCGCATGGATACAGTCGGCCCGCCGCTCAGGAACACCGAGGTGCGGATCGCCGAGGATGGCGAGATCATGGTGCGCGGCGAAAATGTCATGCACGGCTATTGGCGCAACCCCGAGGAAAGCGCGCGGGTGCTCGTCGATGGCTGGCTGGCGACG
>JANPMU010000271.1:0-4917 GCA_031427095.1 Sphingomonas sp. | reverse complement strand
TGCGCCAGCATCGGCGCCGCGCGATCGCGCTTGTTGGAATTATCCTCGGCGGACGGCTGATGGTCGAACAGATCAAGGCCGCCGTGGCGCGCCCGCGACCGCAGTTCGAAGCCTATCCGGTGCCCGTCCATTCGCTGAGCTTTCCCAGCGGGCACGCCGCCAATTCGATGATCAGCTTCGTCGCCATCGCCTTATTCTGCGCACCGCCGCGACATCGCCCTGCAGCGCTCATAATCGCCGTCACCGCCAGCCTGGTGATCGGATCGACCAGGCCGCTGATCGGGGTGCACTGGCCGAGCGATGTGCTGGCTGGCTGGATCTTCGGGCTGGTGTGGACATTCGCCGCCTGGCGCTTGCTCAGCGGTCGGCTGGGCGCTCGCGAGCCTGGCTGAACAGCAACATCTGATTATTCGCCGGCATCGCCCGCTGGTCGCTCAGTTCAAGCCCGCGCTCGATCGCGGCCGACGCGAACGCCTCCACCCGCCTAAGCCCCCAGCGTCGATCGCGCGCCTGCAGATCGGCATCGAACGCAAGGTTGCTCGGCGCGGTATCGACCCCGCCGATCAGCCACGGCCCGTACAGGATCAGAACGCCGCCGCTGGCGAGGATCCGCTGCGCCCCGTCGAGCAGCCCCAGCGAAGCCTCCCACGGACTGATGTGGACCAGGTTGATCGCCACCATCGCATCGACATGCTCGACCGGCCATTCGCGCGCGGACACGTCGATTGCCAAGGGCGCGAGCAGATTCGCTGGCCCGTCGGCCTCGCGCCACGCAGCGATTGAGGCAAGCGCGCCCGGGTCCGGGTCGCTCGGCTGCCATGCGAGGTCCGCAAAGCGCCGGGAAAAAGCCAGCGCATGCTCGCCGCTGCCGCTCGCGATCTCCAGCACCCGCCCACGCGGCGGCAGCCATAGCGCCAATACATCCCCGATCGGCGCAACGTTGCGCGCCGCGGCGGGCGCGTGGAGCTTCACCTTTTGGCCAATCGCCGCGCCCGTGCTTCGCGGACGATCAGCCACGATCCCAGCCCGATCGGCCCGGCGATCAGCGTGGCGACCAGAAACGGAATCTGCACGATCCGGGAAAAGCCTTTATGATCCGCATCGCGCGAGATCCACAAACCGACGAACAGGTCGAACGCGAGATAGTGGGTCCAGCCAATGACGATCCCGCCATCGCTCATGAACAATGCGCGGATGCTCTCGATCGAGGGGAAGCTTCCCGGCCCGCCAACCCCCGCCATGCGCCCCGAGTCGATCAAATTGCCGACCAGCGTCACGAACAGGAATCCGTAAGTCAGGCACAGCAGCCCGACGCTCGCATACAGCACCAGCGACAGCACGGTCGGCCAGCGCGGCAGCAGCGCCAGCGCGATCCATCCGGCGATCGCGATCATATTGGTGAAACCGAACACAAAATCCCAGACCATCGCTTCAGCCCCCGCTTATTCCTGTCCCGGCGGCCAGTGCGGCTGCGATCGGGACGACTTCCCTATACACCAGGATCGGTTTTCTCGCCGCCAGCGTCTCGTCGAGGCGGCGGCGGGGCGCATGAACCGGGGCGGCCTTGAGCGCGTCGTCGCCAGCCCTCGCCCGGGTCGCAATCGAGCGCAGCGCGCCGATGAACTGATCGAGGGTTGCGCGCGATTCGGTCTCGGTCGGCTCGACCAGCATCGCGCCATGGACGACCAGCGGAAAATACATCGTCATCGGATGGAAGCCTTCATCGATCAGCGCTTTAGCCACATCGATCGTCGAAAAGCCTTCCGCGAACCCGCGATCGGAAAAGATTGCCTCGTGCATGCACGGCCCGCTGCCCGCGAATGGCGCGTCGAGCACGTCCTCCAGCGCGCGCAGCAGATAATTGGCGTTGAGCACGCTATCCTCGGCGACCTGCCGCAATCCATCGGCGCCATGGCTCAGCATGTACGCCGCCGCGCGCGTGAACATTCCCATCTGGCCGTGGAAGGCGACCATCCGGCCAAAGCTGTGGCCATGATGCTCGCCCGCCGTTTCCTCTTCGACCAGGACGAAGCGATCGCTTTGCTTTTCGACGAACGGAAGCGGCGCGAACGGCGCCAGCGCCGCCGACAGCACGACCGGTCCCGACCCCGGACCGCCGCCGCCGTGCGGGGTCGAAAATGTCTTGTGCAGATTGATATGCATCGCGTCGATGCCAAGATCACCCGGGCGCACCCGCCCGACGATCGCGTTGAAATTGGCGCCGTCGCAATAAACCAGCCCGCCCGCAGCATGGACCGCCTCACTGATGGCGCTCATCTCGGGTTCGAACAGCCCGCAGGTGTTGGGGTTGGTGATCATCACCGCCGCGACGTCGGGTCCAAGCCGCGCCTTCAACGCGTCGAGATCGACCCGTCCCGCCGCCGTCGCCGGAATATCCTCGACCGCATAGCCGCAGAACGCCGCCGACGCCGGGTTGGTCCCGTGCGCGCTCTCGGGCACCAGCACCACCTGCCGCGCATCGCCGCGCGCCTCCAAAGCCGCGCGGATCGCGAGCAATCCGCATAATTCGCCATGCGCCCCGGCCTTGGGGCTCATCGCCACCGCCTGCATCCCCGTCAGGGTGACCAGCCAATGGCCAACGAGATCGATCAGCTCCAATGCACCCTGGACCGTATCGATCGGCTGGAGCGGGTGGATGTCGGCAAACCCCGGCATCCGCGCGACCTTTTCGTTGAGGCGCGGATTATGCTTCATCGTGCAGCTGCCGAGCGGGAAAAGTCCAAGGTCGATCGCGTAATTCTGCCGCGATAGACGCGTGTAGTGGCGCACGGTCTCGGGTTCGGACAGGCCCGGAAGGCCGATGCTGTCCGTCCGCTCGAGTCCGCCGATCCGCGACTTGCCCGCGGCGGGCGTTTCAAAATCGACCCCGCTAGTGTCGCTGTCGCCAATCTCGAAGATTAGGCCTTCCTCGAGCATCAAAGCGCGATTGCCGGTGAAGGTCGCGGTCCCCTCGGCGCCGCTTTCGACGGGCGCGGCCGGGCGCCATCCCGATCGATTGATGGTCATGCCAGCACCTCCTTCAGCGCGGCTTCGAACGCGTCGATATCCGCATCGCTGACCGTCTCGGTGACCGCCACGACCAGCCCGTTGGCGAGCCCGTCGGAACCCGGATAGAGCCGCCCGAGCGACACGCCGCCAAGGACGTGCCGCTCCGCCATTGCCCGCACCGCGATCCGCGCGTCGCTCGGCAATTTGAGCGTGAATTCGTTGAAGAAATTATCATTGATCAATTCCACTCCCGGCAGCGCGGCGAGCCGCTCGGCGACGGTCACCGCGCGCGCATGGTTGATTGCCGCAAGCTGTCGCAGCCCCTTCTCGCCAAGCAGGGTCAGGTGGATCGAGAAAGCCAGCGCGCACAGCCCCGAGTTGGTGCAGATGTTCGACGTCGCTTTCTCGCGGCGGATATGCTGTTCGCGGGTCGACAGGGTCAGCACGAAGCCGCGCTTGCCCGCCGCATCGACGGTCTCGCCAGCCAGCCGTCCAGGCATCTGCCGGACATGCTTTTCACGGCAGGCGAACAGCCCGACATACGGCCCGCCGAATTGCAGCCCGACCCCGATCGACTGGCCTTCACCGACGACAATGTCCGCGCCCATCTCGCCCGGCGATTTGATGAGCCCCAAGGCGACCGGCTCGGTCACCACCGCGATCAGCAGCGCGCCGTGTCCATGCGCCGCCTCGGCGATCGGCGCCAAATCGGTGATCCGCCCCAGAATGTCGGGATATTGGACCACCACCGCACTGGTCTCGCCGTCGATCGACGCGATCAGCCGCTCGGCATCGGTCGCTGCCGTCAGTTCGGGCAGCGCAGTCTCGAGCGTGTCGCCGGTGAACCTGGCCATGGTTTTGGCCACCGCGACATAATGCGGGTGCAGGCCCGACGACAGGATCGCGCGCTTCTTTTTGGTGATCCGCCGCGCCATCCCGATCGCTTCCCAGCAGGCAGTCGACCCGTCGTACATCGACGCGTTGGCGATCTCGCAGCCGAGCAACCGCGCGACCTGGCTCTGGAATTCGAACAGGACCTGCAGCGTGCCCTGGGCGATCTCGGGCTGGTAGGGGGTATAAGCGGTGAGAAATTCGCCGCGCTGGATGAGGTGGTCTACGCTCGCGGGGACATGGTGGCGGTAGGCCCCGCAGCCGAGGAAAAAGGGCACCTCCCCGGCGACCAGATTCTTCCGTGCCAAAGCCCCAAGCTGCCGCTCGACCGACATCTCCGACGCATACATCGGCAGATCGACCGGGCCAGACAGCCGCGCCGCCTCCGGAACATCGCAAAACAAATCGTCGATCGACTTGGCGCCGATCACGCCAAGCATGCTCGCGCGGTCGGCGTCGCTGAGGGGCAAATAACGCATCAGAGGGTCTTCACCCAATCGCGATAGGCCGCTTCATCCATCAGTCCTTCAAGCTCGCCCGCATCGGCCAGCTTCAATTTGAAGAACCAACCCTCGCCCTCGGCGTCGCGGTTGATCAGCGCCGGGTCGCCATCGAGCGCGTCATTGCCCTCGGTCACCTCGCCGCCGACGGGGGCGTAAACCTCCGACGCGGCCTTGACCGATTCGACCACCGCCGCGTCGTCGCCCCTGGCGAGCGTTTTGCCGGCTTGCGGAACTTCGGCGAAGACGATGTCGCCAAGCGCTTGCTGGGCATGGTCCGAAATGCCGATCGTGGCGACGTCGCCGTCGACCCGCACCCATTCATGCTCGCGGGTAAAATACAGACTCATAGCGCGGCTCCCTTGCGGTGATATTTGTGGGGGACGAACGGCATCGCCGCGACCTTGGCGGCAAATAATTTGCTGCGTTGTTCGAGCGTCACCGCAGTCCCGGGCTCGCTCTGCGCAACATTCACATAGCCCATCGCAATCGGACGGCTGAGCGAGGGCGAAAAACC
>JANPMU010000270.1:0-5308 GCA_031427095.1 Sphingomonas sp. | reverse complement strand
TCGGGGCTGGCGAGGGCGATGCGGCTGGCGGCGTGGCAATTCCAGGTCCGCCCGCCGCGGATCGACGGCAAGCCGCTGGTCGGCGCCTGGGTCAGGATCCGGATCGATTTTAATCGGACCGCGAAGGAGTAAGGGAGCGGGGGCTGTTTGCGTGAGACGGCACCGGCGAAACTCAAATAAACCCTAGCCACTCGCGCGAAGCACAAAGCGCGGATAGAGACGATATGCACCCAACGGGAGTCGAACAGCCTTCATGACCCGAATTATCCTGCTTGCCACCTCCGCCTCGCTGCTCCTCAGCACGGCTGCGCCCGCCGCCGCCCCGCTTTATGACACACCCGCACCGATCGCATTCCTGATCGATCTCAGCTCGGGCGCGGTGCTGCTCGCGAAGGATGCCGATCGCGGCATCCCGCCCGCGTCGATGGCCAAGATGATGACCACCGAAGTTGCGTTCGAGCTGATCGATCGCAAGGAGCTGTCGCTGACCAAGATGTGCACCGTGCGCCCCGAAACCTGGACCAGATGGCACGGTCCGGCGGCGGGTTCGACGATGTTCCTGTCGGTCAACGAACAGGTCAGCATCGAGAATTTGCTCCATGGGATTGTCACCTTGTCGGGCAATGATGCCTCGGTGGTCCTCGCCGAATGCATCGCCGGCACCGAACCGGCGTTCGCCGCGCAGATGAACGCGCTTGGTGCCAAGCTCGGGCTCAAGAACAGCAAGTTCGGCAACAGCAATGGCTGGCCCGACGAGGGCGTAACCCAGGTGACCGCGCGCGATCTCGCCGCGCTCGCCCGCGCCTCGATCGAACGCCACCCCAAGCTGTACAAGCAATTCTATGGCCAGCCGAGCTTCACCTGGGGCAAGACGCTGGGTGCGGGAGCGGCAATCACCCAGGCCAACCGCAATCCCATTCTCGGCAAGATCGCCGGCGCCGACGGCCTCAAGACCGGTCACACCGCCGAAGCCGGTTTTGGCTTTACCGGCTCGGCCGAACAGAATGGCCGTCGGCTGGTGATGGTCGTCGCCGGTCTGTCGAGCTTCAATCAGCGGATCGAGGAATCGGTTCGGCTGATGAGCTGGGGCTTCAATGCGTGGCAGGCAAAACCCTTGTTCAGTGCCAACGCCAAGGTCGGCATGGCCAGGGTCCAGCTCGGCAGTGCCGGCGAGGTGTCGCTGATCGCTCCGCGCAACCTCGCGGTCACGCTTCCCGCCGGCCTCGGCGGATCGCCCAAAGTGTCGATCGTCTATGACGGCCCGTTGAAAGCCCCGATCGCCAAGGGCCAGCACATCGCCGATCTGGTCGTCACCACCGCCGACTCGCCGCCTCAGTCGATGCCGCTGGTGGCCGGCGAAGCGGTCAGCGAGGCGGGTTTCTTCGGTCGCTTGTGGCTCGGCTTCAAGCAGCTCGTCGGGATGGCGTGAGCGGCGATGTGACGACCGGCCGCTTCATCTCGCTCGAAGGCGGGGAGGGGGCGGGTAAATCCACCCAGCTGCGCGCCCTCGCCGACGCGCTGCGCGCCCGAGGTATCGACGTCGTCGAAACTCGCGAGCCTGGCGGAAGTCCGGGCGCGGAATTGATTCGCGAACTGCTCCTGAATGGGCCGCAAGACCGGTGGGGGGCCGAGGCCGAAGCGCTGTTGTTCGCCGCCGCGCGGAGCGACCATGTCGACAAGACGATCCGCCCTGCGCTTCAAGCGGGCCGCTGGGTGCTGAGCGACCGCTTCCTCGACAGCTCGCTCGCCTATCAGGGTGGCGCGGGGGGGCTCGGTATCGCCGCGGTCCGGTCGATCAACGGCTTCGGGATCGGCGAATCGCTGCCCGACCGGACATTGGTCCTGCTGCTCGGCGACGACCAGGGGCGGGCACGCGCGCGGAATCGCGATCAGCATGACGGCGATCGGATCGGCGGTCGATCGGCCGACTATCATCGAGGGGTCGAGGCGGCGTTCCGCCAGATCGCCGCCGACGAACCCGATCGCGTTCGCCTGATCGACGCCTCGGGCAGCACAATCGAGGTGACCGCGCGCCTGCTCGCGGCCATCGCCGACCTGCTGCCATGATTTACGGCCACGACCGTGCCGTCGCGCAATTCATGTCCGCCTGGACGTCGCGCACGCTTCATCACGCCTGGCTACTCGCGGGTCCGCGCGGGATCGGCAAGGCGAGCTTCGCACGGGCCGCGGTACGCCGGATCCTCGCCGACGCCGCCGGCCCACCGAGCGACCTCCCCGGGATCGAAACCGCGCGCGATCACCCGATCGTCCGGCTGCTCGACGCCGGCAGCCACCCCGATTTCCGGATGCTCGAGCGGATCGAGCGCAAGCCCCCCGCGAGCGGCCTCGCGCGCAACATCAGCGTCGAGCAGGTGCGCAGCCTCGGCGGCCTGCTCGGCTCGACCCCGTTCCTGTCGCCATGGCGCGCGATCATCATCGACGCCGCCGACGATCTCGAAGCCCCCGCCGCCAACGCTTTGCTCAAGATGCTCGAGGAGCCTCCCGCCAACTGCGTCTTCCTGCTGGTGAGCCACGCCCCCGGCCGCTTGCTCGCGACGATCCGCTCGCGCTGCCGCAAGCTCGACTTCGCACCCTTGAGCGACGCTGCCATGACGTCAGTTCTCGAAGCTGTGCTGCCCGCATCGACCGCGTCAGACCGCACGCGGCTGATCGCATCGGCAATGGGTTCACCGGGCCGGGCGATGGCTTTCGCCGCGCTCGACCTCGCCCCGCTTGAGAGCGAAGCGCTCGCGATCCTGCGCGAAGGCGACCCGATCAACGCCCGCCGATCGAAGCTCGCACAGTCGCTCGCGCTCAAGGCCTCGGCCGACCGCTACGCGGCTTTCCTCGACCTCGTCCCCACGCTGATCGCCCGCGAGGCGCGGACCCTCACCGGCGCCCACCGCGCCCGCGCGCTCGACGCCTACGCCCGCGCACGCCAGACCAGCACGCTCGCGCCGCGGCTGTCGCTCGACCCTGCGGCGACCGCGTTTCAGCTCGGCTCGATCCTCGCCTCGATCGCCGATCCCGCTTCCTTGAAGCTTTAGCCTCCTCCGGCTAGGGGGCGGGGCATGGCCGACCCGTTCTACATCACCACCGCGATCAGCTACCCCAACGGCCGCCCGCACATCGGTCACGCCTATGAAGCGATCGCCGCCGACGCCATCGCCCGTTTTCAGCGCGCCCAGGGCCGCGACGTCCGGTTCCAGACCGGGACCGACGAGCATGGCCTCAAAATGGCCCAGGCGGCGCGCGCGGAGAATCTCGAGCCTGCCGCGTTTGCCGAGAAAATGTCGCAATTATTCCAAGACATGTGCGACAAGCTTGATGTTAAATATGATCGATTCATCCGCACGTCCGAACCGGCCCATCATCGTGCCAGCCAGGCCATATGGAGCGCGATGGAAGCGCGCGGCGACCTCTATCTGGGCCGCTACGAAGGCTATTATTCGGTCCGCGACGAAGCCTTTTACGACGACAGCGAAATCACCGACGGGGAAGGGGGGGCCAAGCTCTCGCCCCACGCCACCCCGGTCGAATGGACGGTCGAGGAAAGCTGGTTCTTCAAGCTTTCGAAATATCAGCAGCCGTTGCTCGATCATTATGCCGCGCAGCCCGACTTCATCCAGCCCGACAGCCGCCGCAATGAAGTGCTCCGCTTCGTCGAAGGCGGTCTCAACGATCTGTCGATTTCGCGCACCAGCTTCGACTGGGGGGTGAAGGTTCCGGGCAGCCCGAGCCACGTGATGTATGTCTGGCTCGACGCGCTGACCAATTATCTCACCGGACTCGGTTACCCCGACGGCGGTGATCTTTACGACCGTTATTGGCCGGCCGACCTCCACCTGATCGGCAAGGATGTCGTCCGTTTCCACGCGGTCTATTGGCCCGCGTTCCTGATGTCCGCCGGGTTGCCGCTTCCGAAACTCATCTACGGCCACGGCTTCATCCTCGCCAAGGGCGGCGAGAAGATGTCGAAGTCTGTCGGCAATGTCGTCGATCCGATCGATTTGGCCGAGCTTTATGGGGTCGACGCGCTGCGCTATTTCCTGTTGCGCGAAGTCACTTTCGGCAGCGACGGCAGCTATAGTCACGAAGCGATCGTCAACCGCGTCAACGCCGAACTCGCCAACAGCTTCGGCAATCTCGCGCAGCGCAGCTTATCGATGATTTTCAAGAATCTGGACGGGGTTCTTCCGGCTTGCGGTGAAGCCGCCGAAGACCGCGCCTTGCTCGCAACCGTCGCCAATGCCTGTTCGGGACAAGTCCCGGCCGAGTTTACGAAACTGGCCTTCTCCACCGGCCTCGAAGCGTGGATGACTGCGGTGTTCGCGTGCAATGCCTATGTCGACACCACCGCGCCATGGGCGCTCAAGAAGAGTGATCCGGCGCGGATGGCGGACGTTCTTGGCACCCTCGTCGTTGCGATCCGCCAGCTTGCTGAAGCCGTCGCGCCGATCATTCCGTCTTCGGCGCAAAAGCTCATCGACCTGATCGACAGTGGCAAGGACGGCGCTCCGATTGCCCAGCCGACCCCGATCTTCCCGCGCCTCGAGCTGGCGCAGGTCGCCGCGTGATGCTGATCGACAGCCATTGCCACCTCAATTACGCCGGCCTCGTCGAGCGTCAGGACGAGGTACTCGCCACCGCCCGAGCCGCCGGCGTAGCGGGCTTCCTCAACATCTCGACCCGTCAGAGCGAATGGGATGACATCATCTCAGCCGCCACCCGCAACCCCGATGTGTGGGCCAGCGTCGGGGTTCACCCGCACGAAGCCGACGCTCACCCCGATCTCGGCGCCGCCGCGCTGGCCGAGGCCGCGCGTCACCCCAAAGTGGTCGCGATCGGCGAATGCGGGCTCGATTATTATTACGACAAATCCGACCGCGTCGCCCAGCGGACACGGTTTGCCGCGCACATCGACGCGTCGCGCACCACCGGCCTGCCGCTGATCATCCACACCCGTGATGCCGAGGATGACACCGCCGCGATGCTCACCGAAGCGGTCGCCAAGGGCGGGGTCGCCGGCGTGCTGCATTGCTTCACCGGGAGCGCAAAGCTCGCCAGGACCGCGCTCGACCTCGGCTTTTACATCTCGTTGAGCGGGATCGTGACGTTCAAGAACGCCAGGGATTTGCAGGACATCGCCAAAACCATCCCGCAAGCTCGCCTGCTGGTCGAAACCGACTCGCCCTTCCTCGCCCCGGTCCCGCATCGCGGCAAGACCTGCGAGCCGGCGTTCGTGGCCGACACCGCCGCCTTCGTCGCCGGCCTTCGTGGCGAGACGCTTCCGGCGTTGGCGCAGGCC
>JANPMU010000269.1:0-2581 GCA_031427095.1 Sphingomonas sp. | reverse complement strand
CCGACGGCGGCTTGTGCGTCGCCATGTCGCTGCGCATGGCGATGGCGTCGGCGCGGATGGCGACCGGATCGCGCGGGCGGCGCAGGATCGTGTCGAGCGCGGCGTCGAGTTTGGTCCGCGCCTGTGGCGAACCATAGACCGTACGCCCGCGGGTCAGCGCCATATGCTCCCACGTCCAGGCTTCGTCGGCCTGGTAAGCGGCGAAGGCGGCGAGCGACACCGCGAGCATGCCTTTGGCGCCTTGCGGGCGGAGGCGGGTGTCGACCTCGTAGAGCGGTCCCGCTGCGGTTGCGACGCTCAACGCGGCGGTCACCCGGCTGGCGAGGCGATTGTAATAATCGGTCGCGACAAGCGGCTTGGCACCGTCGCTGCGGGCGCCATCGGGGGCATCGAACAGATAGATGAGGTCGAGATCCGAAGCGTGGGTCAATGCCTCGCCGCCGAGGCGTCCGAGCGCGAGAATAAGGAATTCGCCCCCGGCGATCATGCCATGGGTCTTGGCGAATTCCTGCGCGGCGGCGTCGGCCAGTGCGACCAGCACGGCTTCGGCGACCCGGGCATAGCCGACCGCGACATCGAGCGGATCGAGGCGGCGGGAGATGAGCTGGACCCCGAGCGCGAAGCGGCGTTCATTGACGATGCGCCGGGCGCGGTCGAGCGCGACGTCATAATTCTCCCCCGCCATGGCTTTCCTGAGGCGATCCATCAGGGTTTCGAGCGGCGGCGGCGGATCGAAGCTCGACGCGTCGATCAGCCCGTCAAGCAATTCGGGGCGGCACGCGAGCTGGTCGGCGAGGACCGGAGCATGGCTGAGAATTTCGGCGACAAGGCGGGCGAGCGCGGGCCGGGCCTCGAGCAGGCGATACAGATTGACCCCGCTCGACAATCGCTCGACCACGTCGCTGAAGCGGTTCAGGGCACGCATCGGATCGGGTCCGCCGGCGATCGCGCCGAGCAGCCCGGGGAGCATCGCCTCGAACGCGCCGCGCGCGGCCGGCGAGCGCAGGCTGCGGGCGTGGCCCGAGCGCCATTCGGCGATTCGCTTGATCACCGTATCCGGGTCACCAAGCCCAAGCTGGACCAGCTCGGCGTGGAGCTTGTCGGGGTCGCTCGACAGGGCTTTCGCCTCGCCCGAAGCGAGCTCGTCGAACGCCGCCCCGACCGCGCTGACATGCGGTTCGAGCAAGCCGAGCAAGCCATCTCCGTCGGCGACGCCGTGAAGCCGGGCGACGGCGTCGAGCGCGGCACGGTCGAGCGGCAGGCGGTGGGTCTGCTGATCGTCGATCATCTGGACGCGATGTTCGATCGTGCGCAGCAGGCGATAGGCGTCGGCAAGCGCGTCAGCGAGCTTGGCGTCGAGGTGACCGGCGGCGGCCAGCGCGGCGAGCGCGTCGAGCGTCGCGGCGACCCGCAAAGCGCGGTCGCGGCCGCCGTGGATCATCTGCTGTGCCTGGGTGAAGAATTCGACCTCGCGGATCCCGCCGCGACCGCGCTTCAGGTCAAAACCGGGGCCGAACGCCTGGACCTGGGCATAATGATCGCGGACCGCCAGGCTGATCGCGCGGATTTCGTCGATCGCGCCGAAATCGAGCGCGCGGCGCCAGATGAACGGGTCGATCGCGTCGAGGAAGTGACCACCGAGCGCGGCGTCGCCGGCGCAGGCGCGCGAGCGGATGAACGCGGCGCGCTCCCACGCCAGCGCGGTCGATTCATAATAAGCGATGGCGGCGCTGACGGGCAGCACGATCGGGGTCACTTCGGGCGCGGGGCGCAGCCGCAAATCAACCCGCGCGACATAGCCGTCGGCGGTGCGTTGCTGGAGCAATTCGATCATCCGTCGGCCGACTCGGACCGCCGCTTCGCCCGGGTCGTCGCGCGCCCGGCGGGGCATGGTGTCGCGGTCGAACACAAGAATCAGGTCCACATCGGACGAGTAATTTAGCTCGCGGCTGCCGAGCTTGCCGAGCGCGATCGCGGCCACGCCGGCGGGCTCGGCATCGGGCGCGCGTTCGCGGATGGCCTGGGCAAGCGCGCGGTCGATGGCGCTGTCGGCGAAGTCGGAAAGCAATCCGGTCACCCGTTCGAACGGCAACTCGCCGGCCAGATCGCCGAGCGCGACGGTCAGCGCCAACCCCTTGCGGCGGCGGCGAAGTTCGACCGCGAGATCCGTGTCGGCGGTCGCCAGGGCCAGCCCGACCGCAGCTTCGGCGCCATCCGCAACGAAGCGCTCGACAAGGTCGGGCCGGGCGAGCATCGCCTCGCGCAGGAACGGCGCTTCGGCGCGGGCGCGATCGATCGCCCCGCGCCGCGCCTGGCCATCGACTGTTGCGGTCATGGCACGCTTCATGCCCGAATTCTCAAATGGATGAAACTGGAGGGCGAGCCATTCGTTGGTCCCGGTAATGAAACCTGTCTGTCAACCAAAGGCTCGCGCACACAAGACCATGGAACGGCGAATGATCCGGGTTGAACTGCCCTCCGCCCATGCCGGAGTTAACGCCGCCTTGCACCGCGCGTTCGCGGTCGTGCAGCGCCAACCGCTGGAGCGCGACTTCGACGATTTGCTGAAGCGGTTGAACTA
>JANPMU010000268.1:0-17467 GCA_031427095.1 Sphingomonas sp. | reverse complement strand
AGATGCTCGCCCGATCCGAACCCGATTTCGAGGTGAAGCGGGCGGTCATTGCCGAACAGGCGAACCGCGCTCAAATCGCCCTCCGCCGGGACCGAGATCGCCGGAAGAAGCGTTTCGACCAAAGCCGCCTGAACCGGGCGAAGCTTGCGCGCGCTCGAACGCCCGTAAAGCCGGTTGATGCTCGCCGGATCGGGAGTCTGGTGATTGGGCGGTGAAGTCATGGCCGGGAGCGCGTAGAGGCCGAACGCCGGGGCTGCAACCAAGGGCGGCGCGGATGACGAGGCTTTGGCTCTGTGCGGCCGCGAGCGCAGCTCGCTGCGGTCTCGATCGCAGCTCGCCAAGATTACGCCAGCGCGGCCCTCAAATCACCGACCAGATCGGTCTTCTCCCATGGGAAGAAGTCGCCTTCGGGCTTGCGGCCGAAGTGGCCGTAGGCGGCGGTGGCGGCGTAGATCGGCTTGTTGAGCTTCAGATGGGTGCGGATCGCGCGCGGGGTCAGGCCACCCAATTTGGCGATGCCCATGATCGCGGCTTCGATCGCGGCATCGTCATTGCCCGTACCGGTGCCGTGGGTGTCGACGTAAAGCGACAATGGCTCCGACACGCCGATGGCATAAGCGAGCTGGATGGTGCAGCGGGTGGCGAGGCCCGCCGCGACGATATTCTTGGCGAGGTAACGGGTGATGTAGGCGGCCGAGCGGTCGACCTTGGTCGGATCCTTGCCGCTGAACGCGCCGCCGCCGTGGGGCGCGGCGCCACCATAAGTGTCGACGATGATCTTGCGTCCGGTCAGCCCGGCGTCGCCGTCGGGGCCGCCGATTTCGAACCGGCCGGTCGGGTTGATGTGGAAGACGGTGTCGTCGCTGAGCAAATTGGCCGGGAGCACGTCGGCGACGACCGCACGGACATAGGCCTTGAGCTCGGCCTCCTTGTCGCCTTCGTGATAGCCCGTCCCATGCTGGGTCGAAACGACAATCGCGGTCGCGGCGACGGGCTTGCCGTCGTTGTAGCGAAGCGTAACCTGGCTCTTGGCGTCGGGCTGGAGAAACGGCGCGGCGCCCGAATGGCGGTCAGCGGCCATCCGTTCGAGGATCTTGTGGCTGTAATAGAGCGTGGCGGGCATCAGATCGGGCGTTTCGTCGCAGGCGAAGCCGAACATGATCCCCTGGTCGCCCGCGCCCTCGTCCTTGTTGCCCGATGAATCGACACCCTGGGCGATCTCGACCGATTGGCCGTGGAGGTTGTTCTCGAACGCGAAGGTATTCCAGTGGAAGCCTTCCTGCTCGTAACCGATGGCGCGGATCGTCGCGGTCACCGCGTCATGGATTTCCTGGCGCGCACCGTTCGCCCAGGCACCGTTTTCATAAACACCCCTGCAACGAATCTCGCCGGCGAGGACGACGCGATTGGTCGTCGTCAGCGTCTCGCAGGCGACACGCGCTTCGGGATCCTTGGCCAGGAACAGGTCGACGATCGCGTCGCTGATCTGGTCGGCGACCTTGTCGGGATGACCTTCGGAGACCGATTCGGAGGTGAAGAGATAATTGCTGCGCATGAGCGGCCTTATGTCCTTGCAGATGGAATCAAAGGAAGTTTTCAGGATATAAAGATATCCTTATGTGTGCCTGTAGCGAGGCCGGCCCGCAAGTGCAATTGCGCCGAAGAGGAGGAGGAAGCCGAGCGACAGCGGGATGATGTTGCCGAGGCGGGCGAACAGGCTGAGGCCGGGCATGGGCGAGGGCAAGTCGGTCTCGATCACCCCCGCTTTCCGCCACGGCAGCGCATTGAGCAAATTACCCCGTGCATCGACCACCGCGCTGATCCCGGTCGGGGTCGAGCGGATGACGGGAATGCCTTCCTCGGCGGCGCGAAGACGCGCCTGGGCGAGGTGCTGCGGCGGGCCCCAGCGCCCGAACCAGGCGTCGTTCGAAGGGTTGAAGATGAAGTCGGGGCGGTTGGCGCGGTCGACCACTTCGCCCGAGAAGATGATCTCGTAGCAGAGCTGAAACCCGGCCTTGCCCCACGTGCCGGGAAGGGTGACGGTGCGCGGGCCGGGTCCCGGCGCGAAATCGAGATCGCCGGGCGCAAGTCGCGACAGGCCGATCGCCGACAGCAGCGGCCGCATCGGCAGATATTCGCCATAGGGGACGAGGTGCGCCTTGTCGTAACGGCCAAGCAGGACCCCGCCCGGACCGAGCGCGAACACGCTGTTCGCGGCCTTGTCGATGCTGCGCCCGTCGTTCGATGAAAACGCGAGGGCGCCGGTCAGCAGGACATCGCCGGGGCCGAGCGTCCGCGTCGCGCGCTGCCGCTCAAATTCGATGTAAAGTCGCGCCTCGGGGCGATTGTCGGCCAATGGATCGGTCACCGCCGCTTCGGGCCAGAACAGCAGTTGCGGCTGATCGTCGCGCGCTCCCGACAGGCGGTTGAGCGTCGCGGCGGCCTGCTCGCCAAATCCTTCCTTCCACTTGTCCTGCTGCCCGATGTTGGGCTGGACGATGCGGATCGGGCGAATGATGACGATGCCGCCGGGATCCTCGCCACGCATTGCCGACGGAACAGGAATGGCCACTTCGCCGGGGGCGGGCAGCGCCGCAAGTAGCAGCAACGCAACTCCCAGCGCCGCCGGAGCGCGCCATTCGCGGCGGGCCAGTTGCCACATTGCGCCGCCAATCAGCACCATCACAGCGGACAGCCCGTAGGTGCCGATCAATCGACTTGTGCCGATCAGCGGCGTATCGACCAGCGTCACTCCGATCGGGTTCCACGCGAAGCCGGTGAAGATCGTCGCGCGGAGCCATTCGGTGACTGCCCCGCTTCCGGCGAGCGCGAGGACGAGCGCGAGGCGATGCTTCTGTCCGAACCGCCATGCCAGCCCGACCGCGATCGCCGGATAGAGCGCGAGGTAGAAGGACAGCAACAGGACCGCGATCCACCCGAGCCAGGCGGGCATCGCCGCCTGGAAGGTGAAAGCGGTCGCGATCCAGTTGAGACCGACGCAGAACTGGCCGACGCCAAAGCCCCAGCCGATCAGCAAAGCACGGCGCATGCTCGCGGTTCGAACGATCAGCTCGCACAGCAGCGCGAACCCGAGCGGCATCAACGGCCACAGCGCAAAAGGCTGAAACGCGAACGCCGACGCCGCCCCAAGGAAAATCGCGAAAATGAATGTTTTCAATAGTTTAGTCATCATATATGGGGTCAGCGGATCGCCACTTTCGAAACCGTCGTAGTGACCCGCCAGATTGTGTTGCCGACATCATCGGCGACGAGCAGCGATCCGTCCTTCGCGATCTGGACTCCAACCGGTCGACCGAGCGCCTTCTTGTCGACGAGGAAACCGGTGAGGATCTCGATCGGCATGCCCGACGGCTGGGCGCCGTTGAAGGGAACGAAGATCACCCGGTAGCCGCTCGGCGGGTTGCGGTTCCATGATCCGTGCTGGCCGACGAAGACGCCGTTGGCGAAGCGCGGGCCAAGGTTGGCGCCGGTGCTGAAGGTCAGTCCGAGCGAGGCCGTATGGGCGCCGAGCGCATAGTCGGGCTTGATCGCCTTTGCGACCATGTCGGAGCGGGCGGGCTTGGGCCGGGTATCGATATGCGAGCCATAATAACTGTAGGGCCAGCCATAGAAGCCGCCGGGCTTTACCGAGGTCATATAATCGGGGACGAGATCGCTGCCGAGTTCATCGCGTTCGTTGACCGAGGTCCACAAGGCGCCGCTCCATGGGTTGAAGGCGATCCCGACCGGGTTGCGGATGCCGCTGGCGAAAACGCGGTGGGCGCCCGTGACGGGGTCGATTTCCCAGATCGCGGCGCGGCCGACCTCCTCATCCATGCCATTCTCGCCGACATTGCTGTTCGAACCGACCCCGACGTAGAGCCGCTTGCCGTCGGGCGAGGCGACCAGCGACTTGGTCCAATGGTAGTTGCGCCCACCGGGCAGCGGGGTAATCACGGTCGGCTGGTCGGTGATGCGGACTTGTCCCGGTGTGAACGGGACGGCGAGCAAGGCATCGGCGTTGGCGATGTAGAGCTTGCCGCCGACGACCGCCATTCCGAACGGCGAATTGAGCCCGCCGATCAGCACCGAGCGCTGGTCGGCGACGCCGTCGTTATTGGTATCGCGGAGCAAGGTGATGCGGTTGGGGCTGCCGATGTGCGAGCCGGCCTTGGCGAAGACCTTGCCCTGGATGAAGCCCTTGATCCGGCTGATGAAACCGCCCTTATCCGCGTCGTCGGGCTGGGGCGGCGCATCGGTTTCGGCGACGAGGACATCGCCGTTGGCGAGCGCCAGAATCCAGCGCGGATGGGCGAGACCGCCGGCAAATTCATTGACGCTGAGGCCTTGTTCGGCGCGCGGCCTGGCGCCGGTGGGCCAGCCCGTGGCGTCATAGACTTTCATCGTCGGAAACAGGGTCCTGTTTGGCGCCACCAGATTGGGGTTGGGGCCGATCCCCGCCTCGACGCTCTGCGTGGCCTGTTCACCGCACCCGGCCAAAGCGAGGGCGAGGAGCGGGATGGCGATGAACTTGCGAGACATGGCGCGGTCTTTCACGGCGGGTGGGGAAGGCTGAAACTCGCGCTCATCGCAAAAGGATGCGTCAGGCGCTGGCCTCGGGGGCGTGGAGGCGAAGGCGGGTCATCCGGCGGGTGTCGGCGGCGATCGATTCGAACCGCCAGCCCGACGGATGGCTGACCGATTCGCCCGGCTGGAGAATGCGCCCGGCGATGAGGAAGGCGAGTCCGCCCAGCGTGTCGACCTCGTCCTCGGGCGAGGCCAGTCGCGCATCGACTGCTTTTGCGAGATCCTCAAGCTCGATCCGCGCATCGGCTTCCCAGATGCCGTCGTCGAGCAGCAACAGCAGGCCGTCGGCGGCCTCGTCATGTTCGTCCTCGATGTCGCCGACGATTTCCTCGACCACATCCTCGATCGTGACAAGGCCTTCGGTTCCGCCGAATTCGTCGACGACGATGGCGAGGTGGATCTGGCCGCTACGCATCCGCGCGAGCAATTCGAGCACGCCCATTGATTCGGGCACGAACAATGGGGTGCGGATCAGGCCGGCGATGGTGCGGTCGCGAGTGGCATCGAAATCGGCGACGAACACGTCCTTGATGTGGATCATGCCGATGACCGTATCGAGACTATTTTCGAACACGGGAAGGCGGCTGTGGCCCGCCTCGGCGAAGGCGCGGACGAGATCGTCGAAGCTGATCGTGGACGGCACCGCGATTATGTCGCCGCGGGTGACTGCGACTTCGCCGGCGGTGCGGTCGCTGAAGTGGAGCAGGTTGCGCAGCATCTGGCGTTCGTGCGGGCTGAGGTCACCGCTGACCGGTTCTTCGCCCTCGGCGTCGTCGATCGCTTCCTCGATCTGGTCGCGCAGCGTCGTCTCGCCATCGTCGCCGAACAATAAAGAGCGCATGCCGCGCCATAGCCGCGATCCGCTATCGGGGGATTCGCTGGCCATCTAGGCGCTGGCCTCACGATAGGGGTCGGCGATCCCGAGGCGGGCGAGAGCGCGGGTTTCGCGCGCTTCCATGTCGCTCGCTTGCGCGTCGTCCTGATGGTCGTAGCCGAGCAGATGGAGCGTGCCGTGAACGACCAGATGCGCGGCGTGCCGGTCGATGGAGATGGCCTTGTCGGCGGCTTCGGCGACGCACACCCCGCGGGCGAGGATGATGTCGCCAAGCATCAGTTCGGGGCCCTCCATAGGGGTAGCGGCGAGCGCGTCTTGCTCGGCAAGCGGAAACGACAGGACGTTGGTCGGCCGGTCCTTTCCGCGCCACTGGGCGTTGAGCGCGCGGACCGCTTCGTCATCGGCGAGGCGGACCGAGATTTCGACCGCGCGGGGTCCGGCGGCGAGGCTCGGGAAGCGGCTTTCGGCGATCGCGGCAGACGCGGCCGCCTCGGCGAGGTCGGCCCAGTCGATGCTACTGTCCCATTCGGGATCGGCGTCGAGGGCGACATCGAGGATCATGAGCCGGGGCCTTCATAGGCTTCGACGATCTTGCCGACGAGCGGGTGGCGGACGACGTCGGCGGAGGTGAAGCGAACCGTGGCGATGCGTGCGATACCTTCCAACTTGCTGACCGCGTCGGCGAGGCCCGACTTGCTCGCATCGGGCAGATCGACCTGTTTGGGATCGCCGCACACCACCATCCGGCTGCGCATACCGAAGCGGGTCAGGAACATCTTCATCTGCATCGGCGTGGTATTTTGTGCCTCGTCAAGGATGACGAAGGCGTCGCTCAGGGTTCGGCCGCGCATGAAGGCGATTGGCGCGATCTCGATTTCTCCGCTGGCGATGCGCCGCTCGACCTGCTCGGTCGGGAGCATGTCGTAAAGCGCGTCATAGAGCGGACGAAGGTAAGGATCGACCTTCTCCTTCATGTCGCCGGGGAGGAAGCCCAGACGTTCGCCTGCCTCGACAGCGGGGCGCGACAGGATCAGGCGATCGACGCTTCCGCTGATCAATTGCGACACGGCTTGCGCGACCGCGAGATAGGTCTTGCCGGTGCCCGCCGGGCCCAGGGCAAAGATGATCTCATCGCGGGCAAGCGCTGCCATATATTCGGTCTGGACCGCCGAGCGCGGGACGATGGTTTTCTTGCGCGTGCGGATCATCACCGACGGCGGCTTGGCGACTTCGGGGGCGATGATCCCGTCGAACGCCGGCTGCGCGGCCATGCCGATTACCGCTTCGACCGCGGCGGCATCGACGTCATGGCCCTGGTCCAGTCGATTGTAGAGGCCGACGAGGACGTCGCGGGCGCGGGCGGCGGCGTCGGCCTCGCCTTCAATCTGGATGCGATTGCCGCGCGCGGCAATATGCACGCCCAAGCGGTCTTCGATCATCACCAAATGCCGGTCATATTCGCCGAACAAGGGACCGACCAGATAGGGCTGGTCGAACTCGAGCTCGAGTCGGGCGCGGCCGGGGATTTCGGCGAGGTCGTCGCGCTTGGCCATCAGGCGGCCTTAGCCCGCGCGACCGCGCCGGCGAGACTGTTGGGACCCGCGCCGAGGATGGTCACGTCGAGCATGGTGCCGGGGGTGGCCGAGGTTTCGACATGGACCGACTGGAGCCAGGGGGTGCGGCCGATCATCTGGCCGGGACGGCGGCCCTTGCGTTCAATCAGAAGGCGGCTGTCGCGACCGACATGGGTCTGGTTGAAGGCGAGCTGGGTTGCGCCGATTGCGCCATGGAGCCGCTTCAGTCGATCGTCCATCACCGCGTCGCTTATGGCACCCTCCATGGTCGCCGCCGGAGTGCCCGGCCGGGCTGAATATTTGAACGAATATGCCGCAGCGTAGCCGACCGCTTCGACCAGCGCGAGCGTGTCGGCGAAATCCTTTTCGCTCTCGCCCGGGAAGCCGACGATAAAATCGCCCGAGATGGCGATGTCGGGGCGCGCGGTGCGGACCCGCTCGATGATTCGGACATAGGATTCGGCGGAGTGAGTGCGGTTCATCGCCTTCAGGATGCGATTGCTGCCCGACTGCACGGGCAGATGGAGGTAGGGCATCAGCTTGTCGACTTCACCATGCGCGGCGATCAATGCGTCGGTCATGTCGGCCGGGTGGCTGGTGGTGTAGCGGATGCGTTGAAGGCCATCGATCCTGGCGAGGGCGCGGATGAGGGCGTCAAGGCCGCGCGAGCCATCGCTCCAGGCGTTGACGTTCTGGCCGAGCAAGATGATCTCGAGCGCGCCGACATCGACCAGGGCCTGCGCCTCGGCAAGGATATCACCCCACGGGCGCGAGACTTCGGCGCCGCGGGTGTAGGGCACGACGCAGTAGGTACAGAATTTGTCGCAGCCTTCCTGCACTGTGAGGAAGGCGCTTGGGCTTGCGCGGCGACGCGGCGGAAGGCTGTCGAACTTGGTGATCGTGGGCATGTCGGTATCGATTGCCAAGCGACCAGCGACGGCGTCGGCGATAAGGCCGGGCAAGCGGTGATAGGCCTGCGGGCCAACCACCACGTCGATCATCTTGGAGCGCTTGCGTGCCTCGCCGCCTTCGGCCTGGGCGACGCATCCGGCGAGCGCGATCATCGGCCGGGTGCCATCCTCGCGTTTGAGGCGGCCGACATCCGAATAGGCTTTCTCTGCGGCTTTTTCACGGATGTGGCAGGTGTTGAGCACGACAAGGTCGGCATCGGTACCCTCGGCGGCGGCGGTCATGCCGCTATCGCCGAGCAATTCGGCCATGCGCTCGCCGTCATAGACGTTCATCTGGCAACCGAAGGATTTGATGCGGAAGGTGGCGGGAGCGTTGGTCATTGCACCTGACTATAGAGTAGGTCGCGGCGGGTTTGAAGCGGCCAGCGCGGCGACGATGGCGTGGCGCGCGGTGTGTGCCATCGCCTTGCGGTCGGCGCCGGGAGCGATCGGGCCGAGCAAATGGACGATGACCCGAAAGGTCCCCTGCCGACCGAGGATGCGCCGGACATTGGTCTTGGCAGGTTCGCCGGTCCAGCTCAATTGGTGAGCAGCGGCGCCAAAATCGATCGCGACCGGACGCACGGCAACTCCGTCGGGCGCGGGGGCGACCGCAGCAAGCAGGGTCGATCGGAAGGGGAGGAGCGCGGTGCCGTCGCTGGTGGTTCCTTCGGGGAATAATGCGAGCGGTTGAGGCGTGGCCAGGGCAGCGCGGATCGCCGCAGCCTGTCCGTGCGCGTCGCGGCGTTCGGAGCGGCGGATGTAGAGCGTATGGTTCTGGTCGGCGAGCCAGCCGACCAGCGGTGCGGTGCCGATCTCGTCCTTCGACACGAATGCGCAGCCGGTCGCTCCGGCGAGGATAAGGATGTCGAGCCACGTCGTATGATTGACGAGGAGCAGGCTGTGCGGCGCGACCGGGGTTCCGATAGTGGTGACGCGGGCGCCGAGAATGCGGGCGGCGGCGCCAAGGAAGCGCGGCGGCCACGGAGACATGCGACCGCTCAGTTCGGTGATGAGATGGAGCGGAAGACAGGTCAGTAACAGTAGGAATAGCGCGGCGATCCGCGCGGCGGCACAAAACCGCGAGAAAGGCGGCTCAGCGGCTGCGGTCAAGCGCGACGCCGTAGAGTTCCATGCGGTGGTCGACCAAGCGGAAGCCGAGCTTCTCAGCGATCAATCTCTGCAAGGTTTCAAGTTCCTCGTCGACAAATTCGATGACCTTGCCCGTTTCGACGTCGATCAGATGGTCGTGATGCGCGTCGGACGCGGCTTCATAGCGCGAGCGCCCGTCGCCGAATTCGTGCCGCTCGAGAATCCCCGCCTCTTCGAACAAGCGGACGGTGCGATAGACGGTGGCGATCGAGATTTTCGGATCGACCGCAGCGGCGCGATCATGGAGCGTCTCGACGTCGGGATGGTCTTCGGCCTCTGACAGGACTCGCGCAATCGTCTTGCGCTGTTCGGTGATGCGGAGGCCCTTTTCGGCACAGAGCGCTTCGATGTCGATCTTGCGTGTCATGAGTCTTGGTTAGGCGGAGGAGACGTCAAAGAAAAGGGGAGGCGTTCGACGCGCCTCCCCTTTTTCCGGATAATTAGCGCGCGATCTTGGTCTTGCGGCGCTTGGTGCCAAGGCCGATCGCCTTGGCAAGGGCGCGACGCTGCTCGGCATAGTTGGGGGCGACCATCGGATAGTCGGCATTCAGACCCCATTTTTGACGATATTGGTCGGGGGTCATCGAATAATGCGTCATCAAGTGCCGCTTGAGCATCTTCAGCTTCTTGCCGTCCTCGAGACACACGATGTAGTCGGGTTTGATCGACAAGCGGATCGGAACCTTGGGTTCGGGCTTGGGTTCGGGAGCGGCCTTGCCGCCGCCAATCCCCGCCAATGCGGTGTGCACGTTCAGGATCAATTGCGGCAAGTCGTTGACCGCGACGCTGTTGTTGCTGACGTGGGCCGCGACGATGTCAGCTGTCAGCGCCAACAGCGTTTCGTCAAGGTTTTCATTATCATTCATGATTTTTTCCAAGCTTGGTAAGTCGAATGGCCATTCGAAAGTGACAGCCAATCTAGAGATTTTAGGATTGTCACTTGCCAAGTTCAAGTGCCGAAGAATTTTAATCGAGATTAAGCGCCAATCAAAGCGTCCGCACGAATGTCAGTGCGTCGGACATCTGACTGCCGAGCCCGCGATAATATTGGCTTCGTCGTCCAGCCAAGTCAAAACCGGCAAGTCGATACATATGGACCGCCGGGTTGCCGTCGCGCACTTCGAGATGGAGGCGACGTGCGCCGCCTTGCCGCGCATCATCGATGAATTTGTCGAGCAACGCGCTGCCGATGCCGCGGCCGCGATGAGTCGGATCGACCGCCAGCAGCAGAAGCTCGGCTTCGTCGGCAATGACTCTGAGGAGTGAGAAACCTATCGCCGGGCTGGACGGGGCGATCCGGGCGATGTGCAGTGCTACGCCCGACATCGGCAGAATGCCGGCGCATTGCGAGCGGGTCCACGCCTCTCCAAACACTGGATCAAACGCTGACTGCATGACACAGATGACCTGGTCGAGGTCGCGCGCATCACCCGGTTCGAGCCGGATGATGTCGGGCTTCGGTTCGCTGCCGATCAAGCCGCAACTCGCGGGCGTGCATCGGGCGCTCGGCCATAAGCGGGACGCGGGTCGAGCCGACGAAGCGGTTCGGGGAGGGACAATGCGTTGCTGGCCGAAGGGTAAAGGGCAAGCGCTTTGCCAGTCCCGCGCTCTCCGACGAGCAGCGTGGCGCCCGGACCGACGACGAGATCGACGGATACCGCCGATGCGGCAGCGTACGGCGCAAGATTTAGCAGCGCGCCTGACGGGCGCAGAGGGTCGCGGTCGAAAGTCTGGACGAATAATTCGCCATGGCCGCCGGTCATTGCGGCGGCGACCGGTGCCGCACCCGGAGCGCCGGCAGCGAGCAGCGCGAGCGACGAGAATCCATGAAGCGGAACGTCCCAGCCGATGGCGAGACCATGGGCTGCGGCGAGCCCGACGCGCAGTCCGGTGAAGCTGCCGGGACCACAACCGACAAGAATATGCGACGGGATGCGGCCAGCGAGCAAGGCCTCGACCATCGGCACGAGTCGTTCGGCATGGCCACGACCGATCAGCTCGTCGCGTGCATCGAGGCACGCGCCAGTATCATCGAACAATGCCGCGCTGCACGCCGCGGTTGAAGTGTCGATTGCCAGGATCATGCCAAGTCCCGTCGATTATTCGCCGAATACGACACAGCGGCGTGACGTGAGCAAGCGATTATTGGTCGAAATCGTCAAAGCGGCGGCTCTGCCTCAGATCGCTTCGACGGTTTCGACCTCGGGTACGTAATGGCGGATAAGGCCTTCGATCCCGCGCTTCAGCGTGACGGCCGACGATGGGCAGCCGTTGCACGCCCCCTGCATCGCCAGATAGAGCGTGCCCTTGGCGTAACCGCGATAGACAATGTCGCCGCCGTCCTGCGCGACCGCCGGACGGACGCGAGTCTCGATGAGTTCCTTGATCTGGTCGATGATGTCGGCGTCGGCCGGATCCTCTGCGATCGACGGCGCCTCGGCGATGTGGATGTCGGCGGCGGTGCCTGGCGCGAACAAGGGCGCGCCGCTGACGAAATGATCGAGCATGATGCCAAGCACGTCGGGCTCGAGGCTGTTCCAGTCCACTCCTTCGGCGGCCGTCACCGAAACGAAGTCGCGGCCGAAGAACACGCCTTCGACATCGCCGGTGGCGAACAATGCGGCGGCGAGCGGAGAAGCCCCGGCGGCGTCGGCAGACACGAAGTCGCGGCTGCCCGTATCCATCACCGGCATGCCGGGGAGATATTTGCGGGTCGCCGGGTTGGGCGTGTTTTCGGTGTGGATCAGCATGGATGGCATGTGGGCCCGGGAAGGCCCGCAATCAAGGTTTGGCTTCGGGTGCAACCCAGCTGTCGTCGATCATCTGGATCAGCGCGGAAAAATCCTTGGTTCCGCCGCCACGGTCGACGAAGCGCTGGTAGAGGTCCTCGGCTTCTCCGCCCATCGGGGTGTAGGCCCCGACCGACTCGGCGGCTTCTTCAGCCAGTTTGAGGTCCTTGAGCATCAGTGCCGCGGCGAACCCGCCTTCGTAGCCGCGGTCAGCGGGAGTTTCGGGACCAACGCCAGGCACCGGACAATAGGTCGTCATCGACCAGCTCTGTCCCGAAGCCTTCGACGAAATGTCGTAGAAGGTCTGGAGGTCGAGCCCGAGCTTTTGGGCGAGCACGAACGTCTCGCAGGTCGCCGCCATGGTCGCGCCCAACAGCATGTTGTTGCAGATCTTGGCGGCCTGTCCCGCGCCCGCATCGCCGGCATGGATCACCGCCTTGCCCATCTGCTCAAGGAACGGGCGCGCGCGCTCGAACCCGTCGTGGGAGCCACCGACCATGAAGGTCAGCGTTCCGCCTTCGGCAGCGGCGATCCCGCCAGAGACCGGCGCATCGACCATTGTCAGTCCAGCGGTGCCCGCCTCGCCGGCGACGGTCCTGGCGGTGGTGACATCGATCGTCGAACAATCCATCAGGATCGCGGACTTGGGCGCGCTGGCGAACACCTCGGTGCGATAGACTTCGCTGACATGTTTGCCTGCGGGGAGCATCGTGACGACCACATCGGCGTCCTTGCACGCTGCGGCGGCGGACGCGGCGATGGTGCAGCCGTGCGATGCGGCGCGGTCGAGCGCGGCCTGGCTGAGGTCGAAGGCGCGAACCTCGTGACCCGCCTTGGCGAGATTCGCCGCCATCCCGCCGCCCATATTGCCAAGTCCGATGAATGCTACGCGTGCCATACTAGTCTCCCTGATCCTCCCCGTGCCGAGGAAAGGCTATTTCCCGGTCCAGTTGCCCGGGCGTTTCTCGACGAATGCCGTCATGCCTTCCTTCTGATCCTCGGTCCCGAACAATCCGTGGAACAGGCGGCGTTCGAAGCGGATGCCCTGATTCAAGGGCATTTCGAACGCGGCATTGACCATTTCCTTGGTCGCGATGCTTGCGAGCGGAGCCATGCCGGCGATCGCAGTCGCGGTCTTCATGGCTTCGTCGATCAGGTCTGCGGCGGGGACGACCTTGGCGACAAGGCCCGCGCGTTCGGCCTCCTCGGCGCCCATCATTCGCCCGGTCAGGCACATCTCCATCGCCTTGGCTTTGCCAAGCGCCAGCGTGATCCGCTGCGACCCACCCATCCCGGGGGTGACGCCAAGCTTGATCTCCGGCTGGCCGAATTTCGCGGTGTCGGCGGCGATGATGAAGTCGGCCATCATCGCGACTTCGCACCCGCCGCCGAGCGCGAAACCCGACACTGCGGCGATCCAAGGCTTGCGGGTCGCGGTGACCTGTTCCCATCCGGCGAAGAAGTTCGAGCCGTACATGTCGGCAAAGCCCTGGGTCTGCATTTCCTTGATGTCGGCGCCGGCGGCGAAAGCTTTTTCGGAACCGGTGAGCACGAGACAGCGCTGCGATGCATCGGCGTCATAGGCTGCAAAAGCTTGGATGAGGTCGGCGAGGATCTGGCGGTTGAGCGCATTGAGCGCCTGCGGACGATTAAGGGTGATCAACGTCACCGCGCCCTTCTGCTCGACCAGGATGGTTTCGTAGATCATTACAATGCCTCTCGCGGATTGGCAGGGAAGGGAGTCCACGCCTCATTAGCGGGCAGGGGCTGGAAGAAGCCGGCAATGTCGGCTTCGCTGATCGATTCGGGAACCGGCGGAGTCCAGCGTGGCGCATTGTCTTTGTCGATCAGCAGCGCGCGCACGCCCTCGCGGAAGTCGGGGTGGCGGATCATCCGCACCATAATCCCATATTCCATCCGCATTTCATCGACGAAATGCAGATGCAGCGGGCTTTCGACCAGCAGCTTGAGCGAAACCTTGCATGCCGTCGGCGATTTGCGGCGGATGGTCGCCGCCTCGGTCGCCCCCCAGGGATCCGGTTCGGCGTCAAGCGCGGCGAGGATCTCTTCCAGCCGGTCGGACGCGAAACAGCGGTCGATCATCGCCCAGCGGGCAATGATCGGCGCGAGCGGCGGCTGGTCGTCGGCGAGCTCGTCGAGGATCGCCTCGACCCGGAATGGCTGGGCCATGATCCGCTCCTTGGCCTCGATCAGCCGGTCTGATGGAATATAGTGGGTCGCCAGCCGCAACGCCTTGCATTCGGCCCCGGTCAGCCGGGCACCGGTCAAAGCGAGGAACTGCGCCAGCCGACCGCGCAACCGCGACAGATAGCGCCCTCCGCCGACATCGGGAAAAATGCCGATCGTCGTCTCGGGCATGGCGAACAGGGTCCGCTCGGTCGCGACGCGGTAGCGGCACGGGCAGGCAATGCCGACACCCCCGCCCATCGTCACGCCGTCCATGAAGACCACTCCCGGCTTGGGGTAAGTGTACATGAGGTGGTTCAAGCGATACTCGTCGAAGAAAAAGGCGCGCGCCGCCGCCTCATGGCCGTCGACATTATTGGCGATAGTGACGACATCGCCGCCCGCGCAGAAGCCGCGCCCTTCGATGTGGTCGATCAGCACGATGCGGACATCGGGATCGTCACGCCAGTCGAGCAAAGCACGCGCCATCGAGCGGACCATCGACTGGTTGAGGCTGTGCAGCGCCTTGGGCCGATTGAGGCGGATTCGTCCGGCGAACCCTTCGGTATGAGACAATAGGTCGTGGGCAATCATGGCAGTCATCTAGGGAGCCTTAGCATAGTTTCCAGGCGCGGCTTCGAGACCATCGGCGATGATCCTCGCGGCAACGCGCTTGCCCTTCCCCTTTGCGTCGAGCCAGCTGGTCCAGTACGGCCACCACGACCCTTCGTGACGGGTGGCGCCTTCGAGCCACTCGTCGGCGCTTTCCGGCCGCTCGCCTCTGGTCCAATAGCCATGCTTGTTGGCCGCGGGGGGGTTGATGACACCGGCATTATGCCCCGACCCGCCGAGCAGGAAATCGGCGCCGAGCTGCCGCGCCCCGTCATAAACTGCGCTCCACGCGGAAACATGGTCGTCCTTCAAGGCGATCACCAGCATCGGCGTTGTGATCGCGGCAAGATCGATGACCACTTTGCCGACCGTGAACCCGGCCGGATCCTTGAGGCGATTTTCGAGCAGCAGGTCGCGATTATAGGATTTGATGAAGGCGGCGGGAATGCGCGCGCCATCCTCGAACCAATAGAGCAGGTCCGAGTCCGGCGCCGGCCGGTCGAGCAAATAATGATTGACCACCGACGACCAGATGAGGTCGTTGGCACGCATCGCCGCGAACAGCCGCTGTAATTCCAGGCTGTCCATGAAACCCTTGGCTTCGAGGTGGTCCTCAAGTGCCGTCAAATGGCCTTCGTGGACGAACGCCGACCAGTCGCGCATGTCGGCGAAATCGACCAAAGATCCGATCAGCGTGGTGCTGTTGACCTCGTCCGTGCGCTGGTTGGCGGCGAGCCAGGCGAGCGCGATCGCGACCAGGGTTCCGCCAAGGCAGAAGGCGAACAGGTCGGGTGCCTGGCTGGTGCGTGTCCGCACCACGCCGATCGCCTCGACGATTCCCTCCAGAACATATTCTTCGACGCCCTTGTCACGGTGCTGCGCGGTCGGGTTGACCCAGCTGATCACGAATACCGTCCGCCCCTCGTCGACCAGCCATTTGACCAGACTGGAACGCGGTATCAAATCGATCATGTAATAGCGGTTGACCAGTGGAGGGACGTAGAGCAGCGGTTCGGCGGCGACGTTTTTGGTTACCGGATCGTATTGGATGAGCTGGAACAGCGCATTCTGATAAACGATCTGGCCCGGCGTGGCGGCGATCGTCTTGCCCTTTTCAAAGGCGGCGGGATCGCTGCGGCGGCGCACCAACCCCTTACCACTCGCCAGATCTTCAAGCAGATTGGCGAAGCCCTGGACCAGATTGGCGCCGTTGGTTTCCGTGGTCCGCGCCACGACCTCCGGATTGGTCAGCGCGAAATTGGTCGGCGCGACGGCGTTGAGATATTGGTCGAGCAGGAAGCGGACTGTCGCCTTGCTGTTATTATCGCTGTCACCAGCAGACACCAGCTCGCGAAGCTGCTCGGAGGCGAGCAGATAAGCGTCGCGAAGCGCGCGATAGTAATGGTCGTCTTGCCATTGCGGTGAGGAAAAGCGGCGATCGCGGGGCTTTTCGCCCGCTCCACCCGCCAGCGACTGCGACCAGAACTCGCCCCATTGCCGCGCGGCGGCGATCTGTACTTCCATCAGCTCCGTCGGCCGCGCCGCAAGTCCCAGCGCGAACTCGCTGGTCGCCTGGGCGATGGCAAAGGGGTCGAACGGAAGGTTCAGCTTCACCTTTCCCTTCATCATTGTGTCGGCCGCCTCGGTGAGACGACGGGTGAGGTCGCCGATCATCGACGGAGCAAATCGCGGCTGATGATCACGCGCATGACCTGGTTGGTTCCTTCGAGGATCGAGTGGACGCGCAGGTCGCGCCAGAAGCGTTCGATCGGATAATCCTGCAAATAGCCGTAACCGCCGTGGAGCTGGAGCGCACGGTCGACGATCGACGAGCCGCTGTCGGTCGCGAGGCGCTTGGCCATCGCCGCGAACCGGGTCTTGTCGGGGGCGTTGGCTTGAACCTTGGCGGCGGCGACATATAGCAGCATCCGGGCGGCCTGGAGCTCGGTTTCCATGTCGGCCAAGGTGAATTGGGTCGCCTGGAAATCGGCGATGGCGTGGCCGAACTGCTTGCGGTCCTTGGTGTAGGCGATCGCCTCGTCGAGGCAGCGTTGAGCCCCGCCGAGGCTGCACGCGCCGATATTGAGGCGGCCGCCGTCGAGTCCCATCATGGCGATGCGGAAGCCTTCGCCTTCACCGCCGACGCGGTTGGCGACCGGAACCCGGACCTCGTCGAAATTGACTTGCGTGGTCGGCTGCGAATGCCAGCCGAGTTTTTTCTCGTTGGCGCCGAAATTCACACCCTTCATGTCCTTGTCGATGACGAGGCAGCTGATTCCCTTGGGTCCGTCCTCGCCGGTGCGGACCATGACGACATAAACTTCATTCTCGCCGCCGCCGGAAATGAATGCCTTCGAGCCCGAGACGATATAATCCTCGCCGTCGAGCACCGCCTTGGTCTTGAGCGCTGCGGCGTCGGAGCCCGACGAAGGCTCGGTCAGGCAATAGCTCGCCATCCGCTTCATCGGGATCAGGTCGGGGAGATAGCGGGCCTTGAGGTCGTCCGAGCCGAAGCGGTCGATCATCCAGCTCGCCATATTGTGGATCGAGATGAACGCACTGGTCGAGGGACAGCCATAGGCCATCGCCTCCATGATCAGCGCCGCCTCGAGTCGGCCGAGCCCGATTCCGCCCGATTCTTCGGCAACATAGATCGCGCCGAAGCCGAGTTCGGCGGCCTCGCGGATCGTGTCGCGCGGAAAGATGTGGTGCTCGTCCCACTCCGCAGCGAACGGGGTGATCGCGTCGGCGGTGAACTTGGTTGCCATCTCCTGGATCTGG